>JAPSIU010000154.1 GCA_031178565.1 Leucobacter sp.
GCGCGACCACTCGGTCGCCGACGGCGAATCCGGCGACCCTCTCCCCCACCGCGTGCACCGTACCGGCGGCCTCGTGCCCGATGCCGTGCGGAGGATCGAAGCGGTAGCCGCGGAGGTACATCTTGACGTCGGTTCCGCAGGTCAGCGTGACCGCGTTCCTGATCACGATCTCCCCCGGCCCCGGCACGGGTATCTCCGACTCGGTCAGCCGGATATCCCGGATGCCGTGGTACATCATGCGGCGCATCGTCACGTCGTCGTCTCCGTCTGCTCCTCGATCCGGCGGGCGAACGCCGGTGGCCGATGGGGGTCCACCGTCGCGAGCGGCTCGGCGATCCGCTCGATCTGCACCATCACGCGCGCTCCCGCGCACCCCTGGGCGAGCCTCGAGGTCCCGATGTCGCGGGTGAGGACGTTGACGTTGCCGTGCAGGCAGCGCTCGCGTCCGGTTCCGAGGTCCTCGGGGGCGTACCAGGCTCCGGTCGACAGCTGCACGACGCCGCGCCGCAGTGCGTCGGTGAGTGCGGCCGCCGCGATGCACTCGCCCTGCCCGCTGCGGATCAGCACGAGGTCGCCGTCCTCGATGCCGCGTTCGTCGGCGTCGGCCGGGTGCATCCGCACCTGCTCGCGGCCGTGCCGCTTCCCGTCCTGCGAATGCGACCCCATGTCCAGCTGGCTGTGCAGCCGCCGCGCCGGCTGGTCGGCGAGCAGGCACAGCGGGGTGTCGGCGGAGGCGGGCTCGGGCTCGAACCACGCCGGGTGCCCCGGCGCGTCGGGGTAGCCGAAGGATCGAACGGTCGCGGACGCGATCTCGATGCGCCCGCTCGGGGTCCGCAGGCGGTGGCCCTCGGGATCCGCGCGGAACCTCTCGAGGTCGTTCGCCGTCTCGTCCCGCCCGGTGAGCAGGATCTCGCCCGAGGCCCAGAACTCGTCGAACGAGGGGGTCGTTCCCGCGATGTGCTCGTCGCGTCGCCAGCCGTCGTACATGTGGCGCAGCCACTCGACGGCGGACCGTCCCTCGGTGAACCGCTCCTCGAAACCGAGCGCCCGCGACAGATCCGCGAACCAGGAGTAGTCGTCGCGGGCGCCCTCGAGCGGCGGGCAGACCCGCCGCATCGCGATGATCCGAGGGTCGATGCGCGAGGCGCCGATGTCGTCGCGCTCGACCGTGAGGGTCGTGGGGAGCACGATGTCGGCGTGTTTCGCCGTCGCCGTCCAGAACGGCTCGTTGACCACCACGGTGTCCGGCCGGGCGAAGGCGCGCCGCAGCCGGCTCAGGTCCTGATGGTGATGGAACGGGTTCCCGCCCGCCCAGTAGACCAGCTTGATGTCCGGGAGCAGGATCTGCTGTCCGTTGTAGTCGAGCCGTTCGCCCGGATGGAGCAACAGGTCGCTGACGCGGGCCACGGGGATGGCGACATCGATCGGGTTCTCGCCCTGGTCGAACCGCGGAACGCCGAGCCCGAGACGCTCGGCCCCCACCTCGGCCATCGATCCGAGACCGAGTGAGAACCCGCGCCCCGGCAGCCCGATGCCGCCCGCTGCGACGGCGAGCGCGATTCCCGCCCACACGGCCTGCTCGCCGTGCGGCGCGCGCTGCAGCGACCAGCTCACGTTCACGATCGAGTGCCGCTCGACGAGGCCCCGGGCCAGTGCGGCGATGTCCTCCGATGCGATGCCGGATCCGGCTGCGGCCCACTCGGCGTCGAAGGCCTCCCCGTCGCGCCCCGACCGGACGTACTCGGCGAACTCGTCCCATCCGGTGCACAACCGGTTCGTCAGAGCGGTGTCGACGAGGCCCTCGGATAGCAGCGTGTGCACCATGGCGAGCATGACCGCGACATCGGTGCCGGGCGCGATCGGCATCCAGCGGGCATCGACGGTCTGCGGGTGCTCGTGCAGCTGGGGCGACAGCAGCACGAGCTCTCCCCCGCGCGCGGTGAAACGGTCGAGAGCAGAGGCGACGGTGTGGTTGGAGACGCCGCCCGGGGTGACCGCGGCGTTCTTCAGGGGCATGCCCCCGAACGACACGATCAGCTCGGTGCGCTCCGCGATCGTCGACCACTCGCTGCCGAGCTGGCCGATCGACAGCCCCGGACCGAGCACGTGCGGGATGGTCACCTCGGCGGCGGCGAGGCTGTACGTGTTCACCGACCGCACGTACCCGCCGGCCAGATTGAGGAAGCGGTGCGCCTGGCTCTGCGCGTGATGGAATCTGCCCGCGCTCGCCCAGCCGTAGGATCCGCCGTACACCGCGTGCGGACCGTGCTCCCGGTACACCCGCGCCACTTCGGCGGCGAGCAGTTCGACGACCTCGGCCTCGCTCACCTCGACGAACTCCTCGGTTCCGCGCGGAGCGGGCCCGGGTCCGTTCTCGAGCCACCCGCGGCGCACCGCCGGTCTGCGCACTCTCGCAGGGTGGCTGACAGAGTCCTCGAGATTGCGCAGCATCGCGGGGGGATCGACGTCGGCGGCGTGCGGGCGCACCCTCAGCTCGCCCCCGGGCTCCACCCGAGCCTCGAAGGCGCCCCAGTGGCTGCTCTGCCGCTTCCAGTCGTCGCCCATCGCCGATCAGCGCCCCGTCTCGATCAGCACCTTCATGGAATCGCCCTTCCCGCGGGCCGCGTCCATGGCACGTGCGGTCTCGGCCAGGGGGAACCGATGCGAGACCATGTCGTCGACGTTCACGGCGCCGTCGGCCAGCAGCCGCAGTGCGTCGCGGATGTCGCCGGGATCGGCTGAGTAGCTGGCCTGCACGGTGATCTCGTTGAAGAAGATCTTGTTCGGCTCGATCGGCAGGCTCGCCCCGGGGCGGGCGGGGGCGAAGATCTGGATCGTCGTGCCCCGTTCCGCGACGTCGCACCCCAGCTGCTGGGCCGCCGCCGCCCCGGTGCACATCGCGACGACGCCGACGCCGCGGTCCCCGAACACCGCGCGGAGCTCGTCCGCGGTCGGGTTCTCGCCGAGGGTGACGGCTCCGGCGGCTTCGACGAGTTCGCGGCGCGCGGCGACCGGGTCGCTGCCGACCACGCGCGCGCCCCGCGCGAGCGCCGCACGAGCGTACAACTGCCCCATCTGACCGAGCCCGATCACGACCACGGTGTCCCCCGGTCCGATGCGCGCCTTCTCGACCCCGCGCACGCAGCAGGCCAGCGGCTCGATGAACGCGGCCTGCTCGTCGGTGACGTGATCCGGCAGCACCAGGATCTCCCGGCGCACCATCGCCGCTGGGACTCGGACCTGCTCCGCGAAGCCCCCGGGATCGAGCGCAGAGGACTTGAACGTCGAGCAGAGGGTCTCGAAGCCCCTCCGGCAGATGTCGCACACGCCGCAGGGCGTGTGGTGGTGGACGAAGACGCGATCGCCGACCTCGAGGTCGCCGTCGTCGGGTCGAGCGCCCTCGCCGAGCGAACGGACGCGGCCGACTATCTCATGACCGAGCACCGTCGGGGCCTTCGCGTCGGAGTACCAGTCCATGAGGTCGCTGCCGCACAGACCGCAGACGGTGATGTCCACGACGGCCTCGCCGGGTCCGGCGACCGGGTCCGGCACCTCCTCGACGCGGATATCCGTGGCCCTGTAGTAGACCGCTGCGCGCATCAGTTCTTCCTCTCGGTGTGCAATGGTGCCGATCCCGTGCCCAGGGCTTCCCGGGCGGCCTGTCCGGCCTCGTCGATCGTCAGCCCGCCGACGGCGACCTTGACCTCGGCCAGACGGTCGAGGCGGACCGACAGTTCGGAGACGCCCATGCCGACGGCGAGAGCGGCCCAGGCTGGATCCGACGCCGCCTCGCCGCACACGCCGACCCAGATGCCGGCTCGGCGAGCGGCCGCGCAGAGGGTGTCCACCGCGCGCAGGAGCGCGGGAGAGCCCGGGTCGTGCAGGTCGGCGAGGGCAGGGCTCAGCCGGTCGGCGGCCATCAGATACTGGGTCAGGTCGTTGGTGCCGACGGAGAGGAAATCGACGACCTCGGCGATCTCGTCCGCGAGGAACAGCAGCGACGGCACCTCGACCATCACCCCGATCTGCAGGCGCCCGGCCGGATCGGCGGAGCGGACGAGCTCGCGGAACGCGCGGGCCTCGTCGACCGTGGTCACCATCGGCGCCATCACGGCGACATTGTCGGCGTCGGCGTCGTGCACGGCGTCGGCCAGTGCACCGACCTGTTCGGCGATCAGCTCGGGGTCGCTGCGGTGCAGCCTCAGACCGCGCACCCCGAGCGCCGGGTTCTGCTCGCTCGTGACCGGCAGGAAGCGCGCGGGCTTGTCGGTGCCGAAGTCGAACGTGCGCACGACGAGCCGGCGCCCGGAGACGGCGTCGATGGCGTCCGCGAAGAAGGCTCGCTGCTGCGCGCGACTCGGGCGGCGTTCGAACTCGCCGAACGCGAGCTCGGTGCGCAGGAGCCCGATCCCGTCGGCGCCCGCGGCGATGGCCTCCCGGATGCCGTCGATGTCCGCCGCGTTCGCCGCGAACTCGACCGCCGTCCCGTCCCGGGTGCCCGTGATGCCCGCCGCGGCCACGGCCGTCTCGTCCGCGCGGGCGCGCCGCTCCGCGTCCGTCTGGAGCAGGGCGGCGACACGATCCGCCGCGGGTTCGATCTCGACCGCGCCGTTCCAGCCGTCGAGCAGTACCGTCTCGCCGTCCTGCACGCCGGACAGCAGTCCGTCGCCGAGCCCGAAGACGGCCGGGATCCCGCGGGCCTGCGCCACCATTCCGAGGTGGGAGGTGGTGCTGCCCGCCGCATCCGCGATGCCTGCCACGACGGTGTCCGCGGGAAGATCCAGCACGGTGAGGGAGCGGCCGACGACGACGCACGGGCCGGCGCCGCCCGGCTGCGGGCCGGCGGCGGCCAGGCGGCTCAGAGCGCGCGCGACACCCCGGACGTCGTCGGCGCGGGCCGTCAGATACTCGTCCCCCACGGCCCGCAGCGTTCGCGCGTGCTCCTCGGCGGCCTCGGCCAACGCCGCGGCCAGCCGCGCGCCCCGTCGGATCCGGGTCTCGGCGGCCTTCCGCAGGGCCGGGTCGCTCGCCATCGCGGCGTACATCCGCATGATGTCCGCCTGCTCGCCGTCGGTCTCCCCCGCCTCCGTCCGCCAGCGCGCGGACGCGTCGGCCAGCACGCGCTCGAGGTATACCAGCTCGGCCTCCACCGCGGCGTCATCGAGGTCTTCGATCACAGCGGTGAGCGTCGTCTCCGGATCGCCGAGCAGCCGGGCCGGGGCGACGGCGACGCCGGAACTCACCGCTCGACCGCCGAACACACGGCTGCCACCGTGTTCGGCGAGGGCCGGATCCACGAGACCGGGAGCGGACTCCGAGAGCACCCCCCACATCGCCTGCTCGTCGGCTGCGCTCGACAGGCGTTCGGCGGTGCCCGCGTTCACGAGGAGGTCGATGACGGATTTCAGCGCGGAGACGTGATGGGACCGATGCGGCACCGCCAGCAGCGCGACCGTGCGAACCGCTACGTTCTGACTCGGGTCGTCCATCCGCCCGAAGGAGACCGGTTCCGCGAACACCCCGATCGCCAGCGAGAGACGGTGCACGCCCTCGGCTTCGCTGTGCGCGATGGCAAAAGGCGGATCGGCGGGGATACCCGTGGGCTGCACACGCTCGCGCTCGATCGTCGCGTCGAGATACCCGCGGTCGATGGCGCCCAGCGAGATCAGCCGTTCGCCCAGTTGCCGGACCGCATCGGCGGCGTCGGCGGCACGGTCGAGGCGAGCGATCAGGCGAGGCGCCCACAGCGGATACTCCGCGGACGGGGCCACGACCGCCGGAACCGGGGCGGGAGTCCCCGAGGGACTTGCGGGCCCGACCACCGGCGCGGGGATCTCCGGCGCTGAGATCTCCGGCGCACCGGCTTCCGGCGCGGAATCCGGTGCCGAACCGAGGATCTCCTCGATCTTCCGCGCAGCGTACTCGGGCGCGACGATCTCGACGATCGAGCCGGAGCAGATACCCAGTGAGAGCATCTCCAGTACGCTCCGAGCGTCGGCCTGATGCCCCGCGTGCCTGAGGAGGACGATCTCGTCGTCGCCGCAGCCAGCCGCGACGCCCGCGACCGCACCCGCCGGGCGGGCGTGGAGTCCTGCCGGATCGGCGACGACGACCGAGATCGGCTCAGACATGATCCGGGACCTCCAGCAACGACATGAACTAACTTTCAACACTGAACAAATGCTCTCCCTGGAACCGTACGCAGGCTCCCGGAGGCTGTCAAGCGCCCTCAGCGCCTCCGCCACACTAACCGACACTTTGTTACGCCGGGGTTGTCGTGGCATCGCAACTCCTCTACTCTGAAGCGCACGGATGATCACGGGTGAACATACGTGCGATCTCACGCCGTCCGCGCACGCCCCTCCCCAGCCACCGAGCCGATCATCGTCGACCGGCCTACGATTCAGTGAGGAAACATGGAAATACTGGATTCCTTTGTTCAGACAGTGCTGTCGCTCGGACCGGCGGTGCTGATGCCGGTGATCATCTTCGTCCTGGCGATCTCGTTCCGGCTTTCCGCGAGCAAGGCACTGAGAGCCGGTCTGCTGGTCGGCGTGGGCTTCGTCGGGATCAACCTGGTCGTCGGCCTGCTCAGCACCTCGCTCGGCGAGGCCTCCCAGGCGATGGTCGAGCGGACGGGGAAGGACCTGTCGGTGCCCTTG
>JAPSIU010000007.1 GCA_031178565.1 Leucobacter sp.
GGGCCGTCCGCACGGTCGGCCCTCCGCTCCCTCGAGGAGGACGGGCTCATCATTCGTCAGCGCGGAATCGGGACCCGGGTCAAGGTGTCCGTGGCCCGCATGCGCATGAACCTGGATCGCGTCGTGGGGTTCTGGAATCTGATCGAGGACGCGGGCCACGAGCCGTCCATCGCGTACACGCACCTGCGGCGCACGCCGGCGGACGACGAGGTCGCGATGAGGCTCGGCATAGCGAGCGGGACCGAGATGCTCGTCATCGACCGCCTCTTCCTCGCCGACGGAGAGCCCGCGATCACGGTTTCGGAGATGGTCGACGCCTCACGACTCAATCAGCCGGTCACCTCGCCCGAGGACGTCCCGCTCGCGATCTTCGACTTCTTCCCCACCTATCTCGGGGAGCGGATCGAGCACACGATCGTCGAGATCCGACCGGAGATCTGCGACGAGGAGACGAGCGACCTGCTGCAGCTCGACGTGGGATCGCCGTTGCTGCAGCTGGTCGAGAGCCACTACGGAGCCGGCGAGGAGCCCCTCATGATCTCGGAGATTCGAGTGGTCGATCGCTTCGTGCGCTTCAACATCGTCCGAAGGAGGCGCGATCTCTGATGCGAGTCCTCAATGAACGCCCGCTGTTCGCGTCTCGACGCGCCGAGCTGCGTGAGCTTTTCGAGGCTCTGCTCCGCTGCCGATCGATCGGCCCCGGTCCCGAGCTCGACCGCGCGTTCGCGATCGTGCGCGACGCGCTCGCGAACGTCGGGATCGAATCGCGGATCGTGATGAATCGGTTCGACGTCCCCACTCTCGTGGCCACGCTCGACTCGGGCCGGCCAGGGGCGCGGATCCTCCTCCAGGGCCACATGGATGTGGTGCCGGTCGAGGATGACTGGGAGACGGATCCGTTCACGCCGACGCTCGTCGGGGAGACGCTTCGCGCGCGAGGCAGCTGCGACATGAAAGCCGGTATCGCGGCCTTCGTGCACGTGATGGCGACCGCCGCCCAGTACGGCGGTCTGACGTCGGGGAGCCTGACCCTGTTGCTCGACGCGGACGAGGAAACGGGAAGCGACACCGGACTGCTCCCGTACATCGAGGAGCACGGCCTCGAGGGGTTCGACTGGGCGATCTGCGGCGAGCCGACCGCGATGCGG
Source organism: Leucobacter sp. (assembly GCA_031178565.1). Classification (GTDB taxonomy): domain Bacteria; phylum Actinomycetota; class Actinomycetes; order Actinomycetales; family Microbacteriaceae; genus Leucobacter. The sequence goes on from JAPSIU010000007.1 coordinate 1,149, forward strand.
CCGCTGCTCGGCAACCGGGGACTGATCTGGGCGTCGATCGAGGTCCGCGGTCGGGCGGCCCACGCCGGGATCCCGCATGCGGGCGTCAACCCGGTGCCGGTTCTCGCCGGGCTCATCGCCGAACTGCCGGAGCCGCCCGCGGTCCCGGGCGTGCTCGGAGGACTCGGCCCATCGATGACGCCGACCGTGGTATCGGCCGGGGAAGCGGTCAACTCGATCCCCGCCGTCGCGAAGCTGCTGATCGATCGGCGCGTCGTCCCCCCGGAGGATCCTCGGGAGATCAGGCGCGAGCTCGACGAGTTCGTCGCCGGATTCGCGCGACGGCACCCGTCCCACACCATCTCGATCGACTTCTTCAAGGAGTGGCCGCCGTGCCTGCTCGACGAGCACTCCGACCTCGCACGCGTTGCGGCCGAGGTCGCGCAGCAGAGCGGATTCGACGCCGACTTCGGGTTCGACGATCCGTGCGACGACGCGTCGTTCATCTCCGCGGCAGGGGTGCCGACACTGCTGTGGGGGCCGGGCGACCCCGAGATGGCGCACGTGAGCAATGAAGGGATCGCGCTCGAGCAGCTGTACGCGGCGCCCGAGATGTACTGGGATGCGCTGGTCCGGCTGGGGGTGAGGGAAGCGTGAGCACATTCGAGCAGGCGCGAGTCCTCGTCACGGGGGGCGCCCGGGGGATCGGTTTCGCGATCGCGCGGGCCTTCGCGGACCAGGGCGCGTCGGTCACCATCGCCGACATCGACGGCGAGGCGGCTCGTACATCCGCCGCGTCGCTCGGCGGGGCTCGCGGCGTCGCGCTCGACGTCGTGGATGCGGACGCGGTTCTGCGGCACTTCGCCGACGAGGAGCACGGGTACGACATCGTCGTGGCGAATGCAGGCGTCGGCGGACCCGCCGCCTCGGTCGCGGACATCGAGCCCGAGGCGTGGAAGCGGACGATGAGCGTGAACCTCGACGGAGTCTTCCACACGATGAAGGGTGCTGCGAGCCGGATGCGGGAGGACGGGATCGCGGGCAGCATCCTCGTCACCGCGTCGATCGCGGGGCTGACGGCCGAGGCCAACCACGCCGCGTACTGCGCGTCGAAGTGGGCCGTGATCGGGCTTCTCAAATCGGCGGCGATCGAGCTCGCTCCGCACGGGATACGGGTGAACGGAGTGTGCCCCGGCGACGTCGACACCGCGCTGCTCGGCGACATGCTCGACGACGATGTGTATCGGGGGCCGTTCGACCGGCTCGGCGATCCTGCCGAGGTGGCCGAGGCCTACCTCTGGCTCGCATCGAAATCCGCGCGCTTCGTATCCGGCGAAACGCTCGTCGTCGACGGAGGCCTCGTGAACACGGCGCTGGTGCACTGATGCCCGAGCTCGTGTCGCAGACCCCGGTGCTCACGGTCGAGCACGTCACGGTGACCTTCGCGGGTCGAGACAGGCGCACCGTGCTCTGCGACGACGTGGGGTTCTCGCTCGCTCCCGGGGAACTCGTCGGCCTCGTCGGCGAGAGCGGATCCGGGAAATCGATGACCTCGATGGCGATCCTCGGCCTGCTGCCCGCCGGCGCCTCGATCACGAGCGGGTCGGTGCGGCTCATCGACGAAGAGCTGACGAGCGCGACACCGAAGCGCCTGCAGCAGATCCGAGGCGCGCGGATCGCGTACATCGCCCAGGACGCCACGGCATCGCTCAACCCCGTGCTGAAGATCGGCACGCAGATCGTGGAGGTGCTCACCACGCATCTCGACGAGTCGCGCGCGGAGGCCCGGCGGCACGCGATCGAGCTCCTCGACCGAGTGGGCATCCCGGATCCCGAACGCCGGATGGACGCCTTCCCGCACGAGCTCTCCGGCGGCATGCGGCAGCGCGTCGTCATCGCCATAGCGCTGGCCTGCCGGCCCTCGGTCATCATCGCGGACGAGCCCACGACCGCTCTCGACGTCACCGTGCAGGCGCAGGTGATCAGGCTCATCGCCGACCTCGCCGCGGAGAACGACACCGCGGTGCTGATGATCAGCCACGACCTGGGGGTGATCGCCTCCGTCACGGACCGGACGCTCGTCATGTACTCCGGGCGCATCGTGGAGGAGCTGCCGTCGTCGCGACTGGGGGAGGACGCGCGCCACCCCTACACGCGAGCGCTTCTCCACGCCACCCCGAGCCTGCACGGCGAGAGCCGGAAGCGGTTCGAGACCGTGCCCGGCCAACCGCCCGATCCGACCACGCGCCCCTCGGGATGCGCGTTCCACCCGCGCTGCCCCCGCCGCGTCGAGATCTGCTCCGATCGGGTGCCGGAGCTGGGAAGCGACGCCGTCGCGTGCTGGAACCCGCATACGCGCCTCGAACTCGGAGGTGCCGCGTGATGAACGAGTCACTCCTCGAGATCGTGGGCGTCACGAAGGAGTTCCGGAGCGGGTCGACACGATTCACCGCCGTGGCCGACGTCGACATCTCGCTGCGGCGAGGCGAGAGCGTCGCCGTCGTCGGCGAGTCGGGGTCGGGGAAGACGACCACCGCTCGTATGGCGATCGGTCTCGAGCAGCCGACCTCGGGCAGGGTCCTGCTGAAGGGCGTGGACTCGGCGACCGCCCCGCGGGAGTTCGGGCGCCAGGTGCAGCGCTCCGTCTCGATGGTGTTCCAGGATCCCTACAACTCGCTGAATCCCCGGATGAGCATCGCCCGGAACGTCGAGGAACCGCTCCGCATCCACCGCTTCGGCGATCGGGCGCAGCGCGAGCTCCGAGTCGCGGAGCTGTTCGATGCCGTCGGACTCCAGGCGGCGATGGGGAGACGTCGGCCGCGCCACCTCTCCGGAGGGCAGCGCCAGCGTGTGGCGATCGCGCGCGCTCTCGCGCTCGATCCGGAACTCGTCATCCTCGACGAGCCCGTATCCGCGCTCGACGTATCAGTGCAGGCGCAGGTGCTCAATCTGCTCGCGGATCTCCGGGAGCGCCGGGGGCTCGCCTATCTGTTCATCTCGCACGACCTCGCCGTCGTGCGCCACATCGCAGAGCGGACCGTCGTGATGTATCAGGGCCGGGTGGTGGAGCACGGTCCGACGGAATCCGTCTTGAGACACCCGAAACACCCGTACACGGCGCAGTTGATCGCCGCGGCCAAGGATCTCCGCCCACCGCCGGAGCCGGAAGACCCGGCCTCGCCGGCGATCTCCGAGACCCCGTCGATCGATGCCGAGCACTGGGCGGCGCACATCGCAGGAGCGTGACACCCGCGCAGGCGCGCGGGGCCCAGGACAGTCAGAGGAAGGGACAATGATGTTTCGCAGGACACTTGCAATCGGAGCGGTCGCGCTGATCGCCCTCTCGCTCGCGGCGTGCCAGACCGGCGGCGCCGGATCAGGGGCCGGAGGGACGCCGTCCGGCAGTCCCGTCGAAGGCGGGACTCTGGTGATCGGGCAGGATTCGGAGCCCAGTTCGCTCGACCCCGCCGCCGATTCGGGCTTCGCCTCGACTCAGATCAAAGCTCAGATCTTCGATGCGCTGTTCGCAGTGGGCGAGGACGGGGAGATCGAGGGGAGCCTCGTCGAGAGCTGGGAGCAGCCCGATCCGCTCCACTACACGTTCACCCTCAGATCCGGGGTGACCTTTCACGACGGGGAGGAGCTCACTGCCGAGGTGGTGAAGCGCAACCTCGAGCGCATCGCGGATCCCGCCGGCGGTTCGACCTGGCAGGACGCGCTCGCCGCCGTCGCGGCGATCACCGTGGAGGGCTCGGACACAGTGTCGGTCGAGCTTTCCGAGCCGTACGCTCCGCTGCTGTCGGTCCTGGCGGATCAGCCGGGTTACATGGTCTCGCCGCGCGCGCTCGACGATCCCGAATCCGTCGCCAATTCCCCCGTCGGGACCGGGCCGTTCCGATTCGTCTCGTGGCAGCCCAACGACCGCATCGAGCTCGAGGCGAACGATGACTCCTGGAGGGACGGCGAGCCCTACCTCGACGGTGTGACCTTCCGTCCGATCACCGACCCGACGGCGAAGGTGACCGATCTCCTCTCCGGACAGGTGCAGGCGGTGGACTACGTGCCCGCTCAACTCATCGAGCGCGTCTCCTCGGCGAACGGTCTGACGTACGAAGAGGGCGAACCCAACTACGGCGCGACGGTGTACGTGCCCATGAACCCGACGAAGCCGCCGTTCGACGATCCGAAGGTCCGGCAGGCCGTGCAGATCGCGATCGACCGCGAATCGATCGTCGAGAACGTCACCTTCGGTTCCGGCCAGCCGGCTGCGGCGATGCTCGGGAGTTCGTCCTGGGCGTTCGACGAGTCGCTCGAGCCGTTCAGCTACGATCCCGAGGCCGCCGAGGACCTGCTCGGCGGGAAGGAGATCGACGTCGAACTCCAGGTGCCGCCCACGTACGTGCAGGAGGCGCAGGTGATGTCGGAGAACCTCGCGAAGGCCGGCATCAACGTGTCGATCTCCCGGATGGACTGGGGGCAGCTCATCGACAACTACTACGCGGGGGAGTTCGAGTTCCAGCTGCAGGACGTGCTCGGCCTCACGCGAAGCGACCCCGATGGGTTGCTCTCGGGCTTCTTCGCCCAGTCCGGCTCCCTGAACGGCACGGGCGCCGGGAGTCCCGAGATCGATGCGAAGCTGGCCGAGGCGCGGCAGACGGACGACCGGGACACGCGGAAGGCGCTCTACGCCGAGATCCTCCTGGAGGAGCGCGAGCTGGCCTACTACACGCCGATCTACAATCCGGCGAACAACCGGGCCTGGTCATCGAAGGTGCAGGGGATGTCGCCCGTCGCGTCGAACGGTCTGATGTCGTTGCGTCAGGCGTGGATCGCGGAATGATCTCGTGAAGCGCTTCATCGGGGGACGGGCGATCCAATCGGTCACCGTGCTCGTCATCGCATCGATACTCGTGTTCCTCGCCGTGTATCTCCTGCCCGGCGACCCCGCTCGACGCCTGCTCGGGAATCAGGCCTCCGCGGAGCAGATCGCGGCGAAACGGGAGCAGCTCGGCCTCGACGAGCCGCTGATCCTGCAGTTCGGCAGCTGGCTGCTCGGTGCCCTGCGAGGGGATCTCGGAAGCTCGTTCACGAGCCACCAGTCGGTCGCGATGATGATCGGGAACGCGCTGCCCGTCACGCTGCAGATCGCCGCGGGCGCCCTGCTGCTCGCGGTGTGCATCGCCCTCCCCGTCGCGTTCGCGAGTGCGAGGAATCCTGGCGGTCCCGTCGACTCGGCGCTCACCTACGTCAGCGTCGCGTTGACCTCCTTGCCGGCGTTCGTCTGGGGGCTCGGGTTCGTGCTCCTCTTCGCGCTCACGTTCTCGGTGCTCCCGTCCTCGGGCTTCATCTCGCCCTGGACCGACCCCGTCGGCGGCCTCCGGTCGCTCATCCTCCCGGTCACCGCTCTGGCGCTCCCCTCCGCGGGAATGATCGCCAGGGTGGCGCGCACCGCGATCATCGACGTGATGGAGGAGCCCTACATCCAGTACGCGAACGCCAAGGGGCTCGGGCTCATGCGGATCCGGCGCGTGCACGTGCTCAAGAGCGTCGCGGCGCCGATCCTGAACGTGGCCGCGGTCGAGTTCATCTTCCTCCTCGGAGACGCGGTGGTCGTGGAGACGGTCTTCTCGTTGCCGGGACTGGGCAAGCTCATGGTCGACTCGTTCTTCGGGCGCGACTACCCCGTGATCCAGGGCGTCGCACTCCTCTTCTGCGTGCTCGTGCTCCTGACGAACCTCCTCGCGGACATCAGTTCCGCCCTGGTCGATCCGCGCATCCGAAAGGCGGCGAAGCTATGACGCTCGCAGCGACCAGATCCATCGACGTCGTGCGTCGGCGCGAGAGCTCCGTCCTCGGACGCCTCCGCTGGCCCGAGCGGATCGCGGCGGGTGTGATCCTGCTCCTCGCGCTCGTCGTGATCCTCGCCCCGATCATCACCCCGTATCCGGTCGAGCAGCAGAACTTCGAGGACGGTGCCCTGCTCCCCCCGGGAGCGGATGGACACCTGCTCGGGACGGATCAGCTCGCGAGGGACCTGCTGTCCCGGGTCATCATCGGCTCCCAGGCCTCATTCGGCATCGCCTTCTTCTCCGTCATCCTGGGCCTCGCCGTGGGCGGCACCCTCGGCATGATCGCGGGATATCGCGGAGGCTGGGCTGACACGGTGCTCATGCGGCTCGTCGACGTCGTGCTCTCCTTCCCCACGCTCGTCCTGGCGCTCGTGATCGCCGCGAGCCTGGGGCCGAGCTTTCACAGCACGGTCATCGCGATATCGCTCGTGATGGTGCCCGGGTTCGCGCGGCTCACCCGCACGCTCGTGATGCAGGAGCGGAACCGGGAGTACGTGCAGGCGATGCAGATCAGCGGCGCTTCCAGCTTTCGGATCGCTCGACTGCACCTCCTCCCCAACATCGCCGGTCCGATCCTCGCCCAGGCGGCGATCTCCTTCGGCCACGCGATCCCGGGAGAGGCCGCGCTCAGCTTCCTCGGACTGGGCGTGCAGCTGCCGCAGCCCAGCTGGGGGAACATGATCGCCGAAGGATACGGCTACATCGCCATCTCGCCCTGGGGAATCCTCATCCCCGCGTGTCTCATCGCGGTCACGGTGGGCGCGATCAGCATCATCACGGACGGTTGGCGTCGCATCTCGCAGGAGGACGAGTGATCCGGCGACGCGCAGACAAGCCATCGACAGGGAGAACACCATGACCACCGCGCCCATCTACGACGAGCGAGCGGCATTTCGCAGGCTCGTCGAGTTCAACGAGTTCGAGATCCGGGTGGGTGAGGCCGCGCGCAGCGGCGAGATCCACGGAGAGATGCACCTCGCGATCGGGCAGGAGGCCATCGCGGCCGGACTCGAGCCGTGGCTTCGACCCGAGGACGCCGTGCTCTCGACGCACCGACCGCACCTGCACGCGCTCATCGCCGGGGTACCGCAGGAGCCGCTGCTGGCCGAGCTGTTCGAGCGTGCGGGAGGCCTGAACGGTGGAAAGGGCGGGCACATGCACCTCTTCGACCCGGTCCACCGGTTCATGTGCTCCGGAATCGTGGGGGCGGCATCGCCGATCGCGCTCGGGTACGCGTGGGAGCGCAAGCGCAACGCCCCGGGAAGTCTCGTCCTCGCGGTGCTCGGCGACGGCGCCGTCAACCAGGGGACCTTCGCGGAGTCGATGAACATGGCCGCTCTCTGGACGCTCCCGATCCTCTTCCTGATCGAGGACAACGGATACGCGATATCGGTGGCGCGGGGGAAGGCATCGGCGGGACGTCTCGAGGATCGCGGAGCCCCCTTCGGCATCCCGGGATTCTCCGCGGACGGAGTGGATCCGGCCGCGGTGTTCGAAGCTGCGGGGCCGGCCGTCCAGCACGTCCGGTCCGGCGCGGGCCCGGCCATCCTCGTGGGTCGAGCCACGCGCCACCGCGGTCACTACGAGGGCGATCTCGACCACTACCGATCGCAGGCCGAGAAGGACCGCAACGAGATCGAGTTCCATCCCGTGAGCAGGATCCGGGAGCGACTCATCGCAGGCGGAGCGGATCGCGAGGACCTGGAGGACGAGGAGCGGGCCATCCGGGATGCGGTGCACGGGCGGGTGGAGCGGGTGCGCGCCCTGCCCTGGCCGGATCCGACGACGGCGCGAGAGGGGGTGTTCGTATGATCCGCGGAGCAGACCACGTCTCGTTCTCGGTGGCGGACCTCGACGCGTCGATCGAGTTCTACACGGACGTGCTGGGATTCGAGGAGCTCTGGCGGCTGGAGCGGGACCGCTCTCCCGAGCTCCGGGCGCAGGTCGGGTACGCCGACGCGGAGGTCAGCATCGCGCAGCTCGCGATTCCCGGAGGCGCCCTGAAGCTGGAACTCATCGCCTACACGGGCAGCGCCGGACCGGCGGTCGAACGCCGAGCCGTGGGCTCGGCGCACCTCTGCCTCCTCGTCGACGATATGGAGCCGGTGCGCGAGGCGCTCGAGTCCCGGGGCGCCGGATTCGTGTCGGAGCCGCAGTACTTCGACGACGGCGGCGGGATACGGGCCGTCTACCTCGAGGATCCGGACGGGATCACGGTCGAACTCACGCAGCACCTGTCGAGGTCGGAGGACGCACGATGAACGACGAGATCGTCGACCCGAAGCTGAACATGTCGCGCGTCGTCGCGGCGACGCTCGAGCAGCTGATGCATCGGGACGAACGGGTCATGGTGCTCGGCGAGGACGTCGGGGCGATGGGCGGAGTCTTCGGATCGACCCGGAACCTGCTGCGGAGATTCGGCCCCGAGCGCGTCCTCGACACTCCGATCTCGGAGCAGAGCCTCGTGGGGATGGGCGTCGGACTCGCGCAGTCGGGCCTCCGACCGATCGTCGAGGTGATGTTCGTGGACTTCATCGGGACCTGCCTCGATCAGGTCTACAACCAGATGGCGAAGAACCACTACATGTCGGGCGGCGCCGTGCAGGTGCCGATGGTCCTGAAGACCGCCGTCGGCAGCATCGGGGACGCGGCGCAGCACTCCCAGGTCCTGACCGCGACCTTCGCCCATCTCCCCGGGCTGAAGATCGTCTTCCCCTCATCACCCGGCGATGCTCGCGGACTGCTGCAGAGCGCCGTCGAGAGCGATGATCCAGTCGTGTTCTTCGAGCACAAGAAACTGCTGATGACCCGGGGCGAGGATCTGCCGTACCAGTCGAACCCGGGGAGCGGTCCGGTCCCGCTGGGAAGCGCCGCCGTGATCCGTCCGGGCCGCGACGTCACGATCGTGGCCAGCGGCTGGATGGTGCAGGAGAGCTTCCTGGCCGCGGAGCAGCTCTCCAGAGAAGGCGTCGAGGCGGAGCTCGTGGACCTGCGGAGCATCGTCCCGCTCGACCTCGAGACCGTCGAGTCGTCGGTCCTGCGGACCGGCTCGCTCCTCGTCGTCGACGAGGACTACCGCTCGTTCGGCGTGGGGAGCGAGATCATCGCAGCGCTTGCGGAGCGCCATCCGGGCAGGGAGTTGCGCTTCGCTCGGGAAGCGCTGCCCGACGTCCCGATTCCCGCGAGCAAGCCTCTGGAGGAGGCTGTGCTTCCCTCGAGCGCGAGCATCGTCTCCGCGGCTCGCCGTCTGCTGGGGCGATGCGGGGAATGAGGAACGCGATCGCCGCACCCCATCGGGCCGCCACGGCGGCGGGCGAGCGAGTATTCCTGGAGGGAGGCGGCGCGGTCGACGCGGCGATCAGCGCCGCGCTCAGCCTGAGCGTCGTCTATCCCCAGGACTGCTCGATCGGAGGCGACCTCATCGCGCTCGTCCGTTCGCCCGCGGGGGACGCCTGGGTCGTCAACGGCTCGGGTCCCGCACCGGCCGGTCTGCCGGGCGCGATCGCGGAGTCCGGGGTCTCCGAGATGCCGGCCGCGGGCCCGCTCACCGTGACGGTTCCAGGAGCGCTCTCGGGGCTCGCCGAGCTGCATCGCCTCGGAGGCTCCCTCCCGTGGAGCGGCCTGTTCGCCTCGGCGCTGAGCGACGCCGAGGAGGGCGTGGTGATCACGCCGACGACCGCGCGTTTCCTCGCCGACGACTGGCGGGAACTGCGCCGGGATCCCGGGTTCCTGTCGACGTTCGCGGACGAGGACGGAGCGCCGCTCCGCGCCGGAGACGTGCTGCGGCAGCCGCGGCTCGCCGAGACGCTGCGCGAGTTATCGGCGTCCGGCGGCAGGTCGTTCTACGGCGGTGCGATCGGCGCGCGCTTCTGCGACGGGCTCTCCGAGGCCGGAGGAGCCCTTCGTCTCGCCGACCTCACGGCGTACCGCGCGCGCATCGAACGCCCCTCGACGGTGCAGTGGCGCGGGATGGTCGTCTCGACCTCCGCATCGAACACGCAGGGCCCCGTGCTGCTCGCGCTGCTCGCCGCAGTCGAGCGCGGCGAACTGGATCCCGACCCGCTGGGAGCGGACGTCGAACGACTGGTCGAGCTCGCTGCTCGCACCGCCGGTCTGCGCGACGCGTGCGTGGGGGACGGGGCCGAACTCTCCGGGGGCCCGCTCGACTGGACGAGTGCCGAGGCGCTCGACCGGTTGCTGCATCCGGAACACGAGACGCGACCTTCGAATCGCAAGCGTACCGGGGGCGACACGGTCGCCGTGGCGGCCACCGACGCCGCCGGCTGGAGCGTGTCCCTCATCCAGAGCGTCTACGAACCGTTCGGGGCGCGTATCCTCGAGCCTCGGACGGGCATCGTGTGCCACAATCGCGGCGCGTCGTTCACGCTCGAGGCCGGCCACGTGAACCGCCTCGAAGCGGGGAAGCGTCCTATGCACACCCTCATGCCGGTGATCGTGGAGCGCGGCGGGAAGGTCTACTCGGTCCAGGGGACGATGGGCGGGAAGGCGCAGCCGCAGGTGCATCTCGAGTTCCTCGGCAGCCTCGTCTCGGGATTTGCTCCGGCCGAGGCCCTCGAGCGGCCGCGGTGGGTCGTCGGCGGCCGCGAGTCGGGTGAGCCGGGAGTCGTGCAGATCGAGGCCGGAGCCGACACGGCTGCATCACGAATCGAGAGCCGCGGGTTCCGGGTGCAGCGCATCCCGGCGCTGCACGACGCGGTCGGCCACCTGCAGGCGGTCGTGTACGAGAGCGACGGTCCCGTGGCGATCTCGGACCCGCGGTCGGATGGATCCGCGTACGCGGGGTGACTCTGAGAGACCTACCGTGCTGACCGCTCGACGACCGCCTTCAGGAACTCGAGGACGACGTGGGCGGCGAGACTGCCGGTCTGGTCGCGGAGGTCGTGCGGGGGCGACACCGTGTTCACGTCGAAGACGACGACCTCGAGCCCGGCGAGGCCGCGGAGGAGGTCCAGGCCCTCGGCCGTCGTGAGTCCGCCCCACGCCGGGGTGACCACACCGGGCGCCACGGACGGATCGAAGACGTCCATGTCCCAGCAGAGGTAGACGGGTCGTGCCCCGACCGTCTCCCGGATCTCGTCGACGATCGACGAGACGCCGCGCTCTCGAACGGCCCGCATCGCGCAGACGCGGTATCCCAGCTCTTCGGCGAAGCCGATGACGCCCGGCCGGTCGGCGAGCTCGGTGTCCCGGATGCCGACGTGGAACGAGCGGGGGACATCGACGATGCCCTCGCGCGCGGCGTGCACGAACGAGTTGGCGTTGTTGTACTCCTGGGGCTCGAAGAGATCGTAGGCATCGGTGTGGGCATCGAGGTGCACGAGCACCAGATCCGGATGCCTCCGGTGCGCCTCGCGGAGCTGGGGGAGGGTGACCGCTCCGTCGCCGCCGAGCGTGATCGGCATCGCGCCGGCGTCGAGGATCGCGGCGACCTCGGCGGCGATCCTCCCGAATGCCTCCTCCACCTGGCCGGAAGTCACCGCGACGTCGCCGAGATCGACCAGGTCGAGGGCCTCGATGGGGTTCACGCCGAGATCCTCCGCGCTCTCGGCGACGAGCAGGGACGCCGCGCGGATGTGGGCCGGTCCGCCGCGGCCCCCGACACGAGAGGGATGCGATCCCATGTCGAAGGGCACGCCGAGGACCGCGGCGCGCGATCCCTCGGCGGAGTCGGCGCGGCGCACGCCGAAGAGCGTGCCGGAGGGCCTGCGGTGATCGATGGTCATGGCGTCCGTCGTCCGTTCAGAGGATCTTCGAGAGGAACTGCTTCGTGCGCTCGCTCCTCGGGTTCGTGAAGACGAGCTCGGGGTCCCCCTGCTCGATGATGGCTCCCTCGTCCATCACGATCACGCGGTCGGCGACCTCTCGTGTGAAGCCCATCTCGTGACTGACGATGATCATCGTCATGCCGGCGGAGGCGAGGTCCTGCATGACCTGCAGCACCTCGCCGACCATCTCGGGGTCGAGCGCCGAGGTCGGCTCGTCGAACAGCATGAGAGCGGGTCGCATCGCGAGCGCGCGAGCGATCGCGACCCGCTGCTGCTGCCCGCCGGAGAGCGAGCGCGGACGGGCATCCGCCTTGTCGGAGAGGTCGATGCGGGCCAGGAGCTCCTCCGCGTACGCGACGGCCTCCGACTTCTTCTCCCCCTTGACCCGCACGGGTGCGTGCCAGATGTTCTCGAGCACCGTCATGTGGGGGAACAGGTTGAAGTGCTGGAACACGAAGCCGATGTCGGCTCGCTGCCGCGCGAGGGCCTTCGCCGAGATCTCGGACGTCGTGCCGTTCTCGTGCGTGCGTTCGCCGATCCGCTGACCGTTGACGTAGATCTCGCCGCTGTCGATCGGTTCGAGCCGGTTGAGCGTGCGGAGGAACGTCGTCTTCCCGGCTCCGGAGGGGCCGACGAGCACGACGACCTCTCCGCGGTCGATCTCGAGCGAGACGTCCGTGAGGATGTGCCGGTCGCCGAACCACTTGTTGATATCCACCGTGCGCACGATGGGGCCGTCGGAGACGGGGACCGGCGTCGTGTATTCCGTGCCGCTCATGCCGCGGCTCCTTCCAGATCGGCGAGGGGGTTCTTCGGTGCGACCCGGTCGCGCTTGCTGCGCATCCCGAAGAGGCGCTTCCAGATCGACTCGGCCTTCGGGAGGCCGGCCTTCGCGTTGAGCCAGTTCTCGATGAGCGTCTGGATCACGGTCCAGATCGTCGTGAGCAGGAGGTAGTAGAGCGCGACGACGATGAAGATCTCGAAGGCCTTGAAGGTCGAGGAGGCCATGGTGCTGCCGATCTGGAACATCTCGGCGACGCCGATGATCGACAGGATCGAGGTGCTCTTCATCAGGCCGTTGAAGGAGTTGCCGAGCGGAGGCACCATCACCCGGATGGCCTGGGGCACGATGATCCAGCGCATCGCCGCGAGCGGCGTCATGCCGAGGGACAGCGAGGCCTCCGTCTGGCCCTTCTCGATCGACTCGAGCCCGCCGCGTACGATCTCCGAGATGTACGCGCTCTCGTTGAGCATCAGACCGATGATCGCCGCCTGGACCGCGCCCTTGATGAGGAACCCGATCGAGACGTCCTCGAAGCGGAAGATGTTCGCGGCCGCGAACCCCGTGTAGAGGATGACGAGCTGCACGAGCAGCGGGGTGCCGCGGATGATCCAGATGTAGAGGCTCGCGATGATCTGCAGCGGCAGGAACCGGCTGCGCCCCATGAGGGCGATGACGAGGCCGAGGATCAGGGCCAGCGCCATGGCCACGACCGAGATGATGACGGTCAGAGCCAGTCCGTTGAGGAAGCTCGGGCTGGGGGTGAGCAGGCTCTGCCAGAAGTAGTCCCAGTCGAATGTCATAGTTGTGCGTCCTTGATGTGTCGGGTCCGGGAGAGGGACGCGCGTCCCTCTCCCGGGGGCGGGCTACTCGGGCTTCGTGATGTCGTTGCTCTCGACGCCCCACTCCTTGAGGATCTCGTGGTAGCCGCCGTCGTCGACGAGAGCCTGGAAGGCCTCGTCGAGTGCGGCGTTGAGCTCGGTGTTGTCCTTGAGCGTCGCCGCGCCGATCTCGATCTTGCCGGTGGGCTCGCCGGTCATCTTGAACGTGCCGCCCGACTCCTGCTCGTAGAAGCTCATGATCTCCGAGGTGTCGATGAACGCGTCCACCTGGCCCGCGATCACCTGCTGGACGGCGCTGGTCCCCTCGTCCACGAGTGTAATCTCCAGGGGATCCTTGCCGTCGTCGACGCACTTCTGCGACAGCTCCTCGGCGCCGTTGCCGCCCGTGGCTCCGGTGATCGCCACGACGTTCGCGCCGCAGAGGCTGTCGTCGAACCCGGTGATGTCCTTCGGGTTCTCCTCGCTGACGCCCACGCCCGTTCCCGAGTACAGGTACGGGACGAAGTTCGCGATCTCCTCGCGCTCGGGCTTGATGTACAGGGAGCCCATGATCACGTCGCACTGCTTCGCCTGGAGCGCCGGGATGAGGCCGGAGAAGGCGTACTCCTCGAATGAGGCCTCGAGGCCGAGCTCGGTCGCGAGCGCCTTGGCGAGGTCGATCTCGACGCCCTGCAGCTCGTTGTTCTCGTCGTAGAAGACATTGGGCGGGGTGTCTCCGGTGCAGACGGTGAGCTTGCCCTCCTTGATGACTACCGGGGGTGCGACCTGCGCATCGGAGGCGGTGCCCTCGGGCTCCGCCGGTTCCGATCCGGCCTGGCCGCAGGCGGAGAGCGAGAGCGCGAATCCCGCGGTGAGGGCGAGCACGACGGCGCGTGCCCGGCGAGAGGCGGAGGCGGGGAAAGCCACGGTGATTTCTCCTTCTTGGTTCGGACTGTTCTTGCGAATCGAGGCGATTTCGGGTGTATGCTCGATCAGCAGTTGGTAGGACCAACAAACGAACTGAATGGACGATACCCCGAACCGCAGCTCCGAGTCAATGCGCCCACCGCGCGGCGCTGCACCGAACAGATAACGATCGGGTGTCGACTACTATCGCGAGAAGAAGGAGGCGCGAATGGACTGGACGGCAATCGGTCGCGCGACCACGCTCTCGCTCCCCGATCGGCTCTCGGTCGACCTCGAGCGGCTGATCCTCGACGGCAAGCTCGAGCCGGGCGACCGGCTTCCGCCGGAGCGCGAGCTGGCGGCTCATCTGGGGGTGTCCCGCGTCTCCGTGCGCGAGGCGCTCCGCGAACTCGAGAACCGGGGACTGATCGACCGCAGGCCGGGACGGGGCACCATCGTGCTGAAGCCCGGCGAACGGTCGGCGGTCTTCGACGAGGCGCTCGGGGTCGTCGCTTCGCTGCGCCCCGAGCTGCACGACATCATGGAGCTGCGCGTGATCGTGGAGCCGCCGATCGCCCGGATCACGGCGGCGCGCGCCACGCGACGCGACCTGGCGCAGCTGCGCGAGCTCGTAGAGGCGATGGAGGCCGACGTCACGAAGGAGCGCTACGCGGAACTCGACCGCGCGTTCCACCAGGCGATCGCCCAGTACGCCCACAACCCGCTGCTCGAGCTCATCAACGAGCAGATCGCGCAGCAGATCGCGCCGAGCCGTGCGAACCGGTACCAGACGCGTGAGCGCCGCGCGGCCTCGAGCGCGGCGCACCGCCGCATCTACGAGGCGATCGCGGCGGGCGATGGGGATCTCGCGGAGCACGAGGCGCGGGAGCACGTGCTCGATATCAGCCGACAGATCGCGAATGCGGCGCAGGACGCCGGTAGGGCCCAGGACGCCGGCGCGGCCGAACACGCCGACGCGGCTCAGGAACGGAGTGACCATGACGCAGGGTGAGCCCCGACGGGGCGCGATCTCGACCTCGCACCACCTCGCGACGGAGGCGGGGGCCGCGGCTCTCGAAGCCGGAGGGAACGCGATCGATGCGGCCCTCGCGGCCGCGGCGACCCTCTGCGTCGTGTATCCCAACAACGTCGCGCTCGGCGGCGATCTCGTCGCCCTCGTGCGCAACCCCGAGGGCGAGATCCGCTTCCTCAACGCGACCGGGACGGCGCCTGCCGGGCAGTCGCTGCAGGCGCTGCGCGAGGCGTACGGCGACCTGCTCCCGCTCCGCGGCATCGACACCGTGACGGTGCCCGGCGGGGTGCGCGGCTGGAACGCGCTGCACGAGTTCGGCGCCTCCCGCACCTGGGCGGAGCACCTCGAGGCCGCGATCCGCTGCGCCGAGGACGGGATCCCGACCGCCCGCTCCGTCGCGGCCGCGATCGTCGACGAACGCGCCGCGCTCGAGGCCGATCCGGGCTGCCGAGAGGTCTTCATCCCGCGCGGGCTCCCCCTGGGCGAGGGGGATCCGCTCGTGCAGCCGGCGCTCGCCGCGTCGCTCAGGCGCCTCGCGGAGCGGGGATCCGCGGAATTCTACGAGGGCGAGCTCGCGGCCCGGTGGGTCGCGGGGCTGCAGTCGCTCGGATCCCGGATCACGCTGGACGACACGGCCGGGTACTCCGCCTACTGGGGCGAGCCGCTCGAGGGCTCGTTCGCGGGGCATCGTGTGCTCACGGGGCCGCCGAACACCTCTGGCTTCATGCTCCTGCGCGCGCTGAACGCGATCGCGGCGGGCATCGAGGATCCCCTGGGATCGGGGGCCGGCGAGCTGGCGCGCGCGTTCGCGGCGAGCAACGCCGTGCGCGCGGCGTATCTCGCCGACCCGGCGTCGAGCGGCCCGAGCGCCGCCGAGCTCATCTCCATGCGGAGTCCGGAGCACCCGCCTCCGCGCGAGGGAAAGCCGAGCGGCGACACGGTCGGACTGTGCGCGGTGAGCGACGACGGGTGGGCGATATCGCTCATCAACTCGGTCTACTTCGGCTTCGGCGCGGCCGTGCTCGAACCCGAGACCGGCATCCTCTTCCAGAACCGCGGGACCTCGTTCTCGCTCGACCCCGACTCCCCGAACGCGTTCGCCCCCGGCCGGCGCCCCCGTCACACGCTCATGCCCGTGATGGTGCTGCGCGGAGACGAGCTCGCCTGGGTGCCCGCGACGATGGGCGGCTCGGCGCAACCCCAGATCCACGCGCAGCTGCTGCTGCGCTCGCTCTCGGGCGCGGCGCCCGAGGACGCCACTCGAGCGCCGCGGTGGATCGTGGACGAACCGGCGGTCGACGGTGCGGTGCGCGTCACGGTCGAGGAGGACGTGCCCGAGGAGACGCGGTGCGCGATCTCGGATGCGGGCTTCCCGCTCAAGCCCGTGCCCCCGCACAGCGAGGACCTCGGTCACTCCAACCTGATCCGCGTCACCCCGTCGGGCTACGATGCGGCGAGCGACCCGCGCTCCGACGGGTCGGCGATCGTGGTCGGCGGCGGGTGAGCGATGGCGCCGCCGATGCGGCCGCCCTCGAAGACCCGCCACGCACACGACCACGAGAAACGATCCCCATGACACAAACCTCCCGCCCCAGCGTCGTCGCCCTCGCGATCCTCGGAGCCGCGACCGGCATGCTCTCGGGCCTCTTCGGCATCGGCGGCGGGGTGATCCTCGTGCCGATGCTCGTCATGCTCCTCGGGTTCCAGCAGCGGCTCGCCGCCGGCACCTCGGTGGCCGCGATCCTCCCGGCCGCCGTCGTGGGCGGGATCGGTTACGCGGTGCAGGGCAACGTCGACTGGATCGCGGCTGCTCTGCTCGCCGCGGGCATCATCGTGGGCGCGCAGATCGGCAGCTACCTGCTCGCGCGCGTACCGACCGCCTTCCTGCGCTGGATGTTCATGGCGTTCCTGCTCGGGGTCGTCATCAGTCTCTGGTTCGTCGTGCCGGAGCGCGACGACACGATCGAGATGACGGTGCCCGTCGGGGTGCTGCTCGTCGTGACCGGCCTCGTCACGGGCGTGCTCTCGGGCCTCCTCGGGGTGGGCGGAGGTGTAGTCGTGGTGCCGATCCTCATGTTCTTCTTCGGGGCGAGCGACCTCATCGCGAAGGGCACCTCGCTCATCATGCTCATCCCCGGGTCGATCTCGGGAACGATCGGCAACACCCGGCGTCGCAACGTCGACCTCCGCTCCGCGGCCATCCTCGGGATCGCGGCGAGCATCCTCTCACCGCTCGGCGCGGTGGTGGCGACGCACATCCCGCCGTTCTGGTCGAACGTCGCGTTCTCGGTCCTGCTCGCGTTCATCCTGGTCCAGATGCTCGTCCGCGCACTCAAGAAGAAGAAGTAGGACCCGTCACGAGTCCATGCGCACGCCGCTGCGCTTGAGCGCCTGGAGCACGATCGAGGTGTCGACCTCGACGGCGTCCTCCGTCCAATCAGCGCGCATGAGGAAGTCCGCGAGGGCACCGTGGTCGACGCACGCGATGTCGACGAACAGCTGGTGCCGACCCGTGGTGAACGCGAGGTATCGCACCTCGGGCACCCGGGCGAGCCGTCGGGCGACGGACTCGGTGCGCCCCGGAAAGGTGCGGATGCGCAGGATCGCCTCGACCGGGAAGCCGAGGGCGGTCGGCTCCACGACGGCGCGGTCGAACAGCCGTCCGCTCTCCTGCAGGTGCGCGAGCCGTCGTCGCGCCGAGGCGGGGGAGAGCGCCGTCGCGCGCGCCAGCTCCTCGATCGTGGCGCGGCCGTCGGCGGCGAGCACCCGGGCGATCTCCTGCTCCTCGCGGCTCAGGGGGGCGAGCTCGACCGACCCGGTCGGCTCCCAGCCCTGCTCCTGATCGCGGAGCGCGTCGACCTGCTCGTCCGAGAGGATCCCGGGCAGCCACTGATGGGTGCCCTTGTAGAGCTTCAGGATCGTGGCGGTCTCGATGCCCGACGCGCCCGGCAGGCCGGGGATCTCGTCGAGCAGCACCGAGAGCGAGCGGGAGCGCTCGTTCATCAGTTCGAACACGCAGTCGGTGTCGCCGGTCGTGAGGTAGGTGAATACGGACCCCGGTCGCGAGGCCGCCGCCGTCGCCGTCATCCGGTTCATGCCCGAGACGCAGCGGACGCTCGCGAGGCTGCTGTCGAGCACGCCGCCCCCGGGCAGCAGCGTGAGGCCGGTCATCCGCACCCGGCGCTCGCGGAGCAGCTCCGCCCCGCGCGCGGCGACCGTGCGCTCGGGAACGTCGAGCACGCTCGCGATACGGCGCCAGCCCGCGCGGCCGTTCACCTGCAGGGCGGCCACGATCCGGCGATCGAGCGGATCGAGGATGGCATCGACTGTCATGGCAGAATTCTCTGCCAATTCCTTCAAATCCACAATAGCGTGTTACGACTCTGTGCAAATGACCGTAGTATTGGCGCTGATTCGACCAGCGCCGGTACTTTCCTCGGTTTCGAGCCCGGCGCCCGAACACCCACACCATCCACCGAAGAAAGTTGCCATCAATGAAGATTCGCAAGCTGGGCCTCGTGGGCCTCGCCGCAGCAGCGGTCGTCGCACTCGCCGCGTGCTCCTCCAGCGCTCCCTCCGAGGGCGGAGACGCCGCTTCGAGCGACGAACCCGTCAAGATCCGCGTGCAGGCGCAGAACTCCATCGCCGCCGAGCCGCTGTACATGGGCGTCGAGCAGGGCTTCTTCGAGGAGGAGGGCCTCGATGTCGAGATCGTGGATCTTCCCGACGTCGCAGCGGCGACCGCCGCGCTCCAGGCGAACAAGCTCGAGCTCGCGTTCGTGCCGACGATCTCGGCGCTGCAGATGGCTCGCCAGAACGTGCCGATCACGATGATCGCGGCCGCCGACGGCATCAACCCCGCGGCGGCCGAGGCTCCGCGCGATGAGCAGCGCAACTTCACCTCGTCGGGCGTCTACACGAGCAAGGGCAGCGGGATCACCGATCTCGAGGGCCTCGCCGGCGCGAGCATCGCGGTGCCCGAGCTGAAGGGCCAGCCCGACGGCACGATCACGTCCGTGCTCCACGAGGCGGGCGTCGAGACCGAGGGCATCGAGTGGCTGAACCTCGGCTTCGTGCCGGCGCTCGAGGCGCTGAAGAGCGATCAGGTCGACGCGGCCTTCCTCGTGAGCCCCTTCACCATCGAGGCCGACGCAGCCGGCCTCGAGCGCGTGATGAACCCGAGTGTCGAGTTCTTCCCCCAGGGATCGGCGACGACCTCCTGGGCGGCCTCGAAGCCGTGGGCGGAGAAGAACCCCGACGCCGTCGAGAAGTTCCAGCGGGCGATCGCGAAGTCGGCGGAGTACGCGAACGAGAACATCGACGAGACGAAGCAGCACGTCATCGACCGCGCGGGGCTCAAGCTCACCCCGGCGGACATGCCGCAGTCGTACTGGCCCAGCGCGATCGACCCCGACCAGCTCGCAGAGGTCGACCAGAAGCTCGTCGACATCGGCTTCTTCGAGGAGCCGGTCGACGTCGACGCGATCCTGACCCCCTCGAAGTAACGGACGCAGGAACAGGCTCAGGAGGAGGACGAGCATGCAGTCATCCGGTCGAACCGGCACGAGGATCGGCGCAGTCGGCGCCGCGCCGATCCTCTACGGCGCCTTCGGCATCGTTCTCCTCCTGGCCGCGTGGCAGTGGGGTTCGACGCAGGTCGCCTCCGAGAACGCGCTGCCGTCCGTTCCGACGGTCGCGATCGCCCTGGGCGGCCTCTTCACCCAGGGCGCCTTCTGGAGCGAGGTCGCGATCACCCTCGGCATCGCCCTGCTCGGCTGGGCGATCGCCGCGGTCATCGGCGTCGCCCTCGGCGTGCTCGTCGGCACATCCGAGATCGCGCACGCCGCGACCCGGGT
Organism: Leucobacter sp.; assembly: GCA_031178565.1. Lineage (GTDB taxonomy): Bacteria > Actinomycetota > Actinomycetes > Actinomycetales > Microbacteriaceae > Leucobacter. The sequence continues at coordinate 21,160 of JAPSIU010000007.1, forward strand.
CGTGCTCGAGTTCCTTCGTCCGATCCCGGCCATCGTCATCCTGCCGCTCGCGATGCTCGTACTCGGTCCCACGACCGAGATGGGCGTCTTCCTCGTGGTCTTCGGCGTGATGCTCCCCATCGCGGCGCAGACCGCGGCGGGCGTCGAATCCGTGGACCCGGTGATGCGCAACACCGCGCGCTCCTTCGGCATGGGCTCCGGCGAGATCCTGTGGCGCGTGATCCTGCCGGGCGCCTCCCCGTACATCGGCACGGCGATGCGCGTCGCGGCACCGGTCACCCTCATCATGACGGTCGTGGCCGGCATGCTCGGAGGCGCACCCGGCATCGGCAACTCGCTCACCGTGGCGCAGATCGCGGGCCGCAACGAGGACATCTTCGCCTACGTCCTCGTCCTCGGTCTCATGGGTCTGCTCGTGCAGACGGCCTCCGTGCGCACCGAACGCCGCCTGCTGCACTGGCACAGCTCCTACCGGAAGGGCGACTGATGTCCACCGCACCTCACACCAGAACACCGAGCCCCGCGACGAGCACGACCGTCATCCGCACGGCCGCCCGGGCGAGGAGGGCGCGCAGTCGCCGGCCGCTGCTGCTCGCGCTCGAGATCGGGGTCCCGATCCTCCTGCTCGCGGCGTGGTGGTTCGGATCGCTGAACTCGTCCAACCCGTTCTTCCCGCCGCTGCGCGACATCCTGCTCGAGTTCCAGAAGCTCTGGCTGTTCGACAAGTTCGCGAGCGACGTCCTCCCCAGCATCGGCAACTTCGTCGCGGCGTACCTGATCGCGTGCGTCGCCGGCATCGCGCTCGGGATCCTGCTCGGCCTCGTCAAGCCGCTGTTCTGGATGCTCGATCCCATCGTGCAGCTCGTCCGATCCATTCCCGCGGTGGCGCTCCTGCCGATCTTCGTGGCGACCATGGGCTTCGGCAATGAGGTGCGCATCTTCGCGATCGCGCTCGCGTCGCTCTTCCCGGTCCTCATCTCGACGATCGACGGCGTCCGCGCAACCGAGCCGCTGCTGCTCGAGACCGCGCGCGTCTACCGGCTCAGTCGCTGGGAGCGCCTGCGCGACGTCTTCATCCCGTCGGCGGCTCCGCAGATGTTCGCCGGTGCGCTCGTCAGCCTGCAGGTCGCGTTCATCGTCATGATCACGAGCGAGATGCTCGGCGCGGCCCGCGGCATCGGCGCGCTGACCCTGCTGGCGCAGAAGAGCTTCGACGTCAAGGGGATGTGGGCCGGCATCCTGCTCCTCGGGATTCTCGGCTACCTCGCCAACCTCCTCTTCACGATGACCCGCCGTCGAGCGCTCGCCTGGTACCTCGGCGCCCAGAAGGCGGCCTCGGCCGACTGAAGTCTTACGAAGCCGCCGGCTGAGCCTGTCGAAGCCACGGGCCCCGATCCCTTCGACAGGCTCAGGGAACGGGCCTCGCACCGAAGCACTCACCCTCACCGAACACGGAGACCCTCATGACCCACACGCAGCTCGATGTCGAGCACCTCTCGAAGTCCTACAACGTCGGCGGCGACGACGTCCAGATCATCGCCGACCTCACATTCACCGTCGACAAGGGCGAGGTCGTCTCGATCGTGGGTCCGTCGGGGATCGGGAAGACGACGCTGTTGAAGTGTTTGACTGGGTTGCAGTCGATCACGTCGGGTTCGGCGCGGATCGATGGGAGGCAGATCGATGGTCCGCCGGAGGAGATGGCGCTGGTGTTCCAGGAGTACACGCGGTCGTTGATGCCGTGGCTCACTGTCGAGAAGAACGTGCGTCTGCCGCTCAAGCACCTGCGTCTGCCCAAGGCCGAGGCCGACCGGCGGGTGCGCGAGGCGCTCGTCTCGGTGGGTCTCGACCACGCGGTCGACCGCTTCCCGTGGCAGCTCTCGGGCGGCATGCAGCAGCGCGTCGCGATCGCCCGCGCGCTCGCGTACCGTCCCGAGGTGCTCGTCATGGACGAGCCCTTCGCCTCGGTCGACGCGCAGACCCGCTTCGAGCTCGAGGACCTCTGCCTCAAGATCCGCGACGAGTTCGGCATGACCATCATGCTCGTCACCCACGACATCGACGAGTCGGTGTACCTCTCGGACCGCGTCGTCGTGCTCGGCCACCGCCCTGCGGTCGTCACCCGCATCGTCGACATCGATCTGCCCGCTCCGCGCGATCAGATCACGACCCGTGCGCTGCACGAGTTCGCCGAGCTGCGCACCGAGATCTTCGAGCTGATCCGCGCCGGCGCGATCGACACCCAGTCCAGCCGAGCTGCGTAAGCGGAGCGCGGAACGTGAACGACGAACTGAGGTGGCTGTCCGCGTCGGAGCTGGCGGCGAGGATCCGGGCGGGCGAGCTGTCCGCACGCGAAGCGCTGCAGGCGCACTGGGAGCGCATCGACGCGCTGAACCCCGCGATCAACGCCGTCATCTACGAGGACCGCGAGGCCGCGTGGACGGAGGCCTCACTGGCTGATGAGCGGCAGGCGGCCCGTGAACCGCTCGGGGCGCTGCACGGCGTCCCCATGACGAACAAGGACACCAACGAGACCGCCGGGATGCCCAACACCTGGGGATCCCCGCTGCTGCAGCACGTCGTTCCGAAGAAGGACAGTCTCATCGTCGGGCGCCTCCGCTCCGCGGGCGCGATCATGACCGGCAAAAACAACGTGCCCGAGTTCGCAGCCGGTGCCCACACGTTCAACGAGGTGTTCGGCACCACCGGCAACCCCTACGACCCGAGTCGCAGCGCCGGCGGCTCGAGCGGCGGGGCGGCGGCGGCCATCGCCTCCGGCATCCAGCCCATCGGCGACGGATCCGACATGGGCGGTTCGCTCCGGATCCCCGCGGCGTTCTGCAACGTGCTCGGTCTCCGCCCCTCGCTCGGCCGCATTCCGGGGCCCGGGGCCAACTCGTGGATGTGGCTCGGCCGCACCGGCCCGATGGCCCGCGAGGTGGCGGACCTCGCGCTCATGATGAACGTGCTCTCGGGTCCCGATCCCCGCGTGCCCACCTCCATCCAGGAGACGGACGTCGATTTCCGCGTCGGTCTGCGCAGCGGCATCGCCGGCCTGCGCATCGGCTGGTCGCCCGACGTGGGGCTCGGCATCCCGGTCGAACCCGAGGTGGTCGCGGTGTGCGAGCAGGCGCTCGCGGTGTTCGCCGAGGCGGGTGCGACGGTGGAGGAGGCCTCTCCCGACATCGCCGAGGCCGACGACGTGTTCCGGCAGACGCGCGCCTTCGACT
>JAPSIU010000523.1 GCA_031178565.1 Leucobacter sp.
CGCGGAGGATGTAAGTTGTCAACCCCGCGGATTGCGACGAGGCGATCACGGGGAGGGGAGGATGGTCGGATGGCCACGATGCAGCAGGTCGCGGAGCGCGCGGGCGTCTCGATCGCGACCGTGTCGGTCGTCGTCAACGGCTCGAAGAAGGTGCTCCCGCACACGCGCGAGCGCGTCGTGGCGGCGATGCGCGAGCTCGGCTACTCCCGCAACCACGCCGGCAGCGCGCTGGCCCGAGGCCGCACCGACATCATCGCCCTGCTCTACCCCGCATTCGAGCGGAACCTCAGCGGAACGGCGATGGCCTTCTTCACCAGCGCGGCCGACCGCGCGCGCGAGCGCGGCTACACCCTCGTGCTCTGGCCCGCCCGCAACGAGGCCGTCGAGATCGCCGAGCTCACCTCGAGCGGGCTCGTCGACGGCGTGCTGCTCATGGAGGTGCAGCTGCAGGACGAGCGCGTCGACCGCCTCAAGCTGGGGCGCACGCCGTTCGCGCTCATCGGCCGCACGCACGATCCCGAGGGGATGGCCTGGGTCGACGTCGACTTCGCCTCCTCGGTCGCGACGGCGATCGAGCAGCTCGTCGAGCTCGGGCACACCTCGATCCTCTACGTGTCGGGTGCGACCGAGAAGCGCTTCATCGCGCACGGCGGCGTGGCCCGCGCGCGCGAGTCGTACCTCCAGACGATGGCGCAGTCGGGGCTCACCGCGACGACCCTGACATGCGGCGAGGACTCCGCCTCGGGCCGCCTGCTCGCCGCGGAGATCCTCGAGCGCCACCCGGAGGCGACCGCCCTCATCCTGATGAACGAGCATGCGGCCCCTGGACTCGCGATCGGGCTCGCGCAGCACGGCGTGCGCGTGCCCGATGACCTGTCGATCATCTCGATCGGCACGTCGGCGCACATGGCCTCGATGGCGGAGCCGGTCCTCACGCACATGGACTCCCCCGCCGCCGAGCTCGGGCGGCTCGGCGTCGACGCGATCATCGAGCGGATCAACGAGCCCGACCGCCCCCTCCCGCAGACACTCATCCCCTGCAGGCCCGGCGAGGGCGCGTCCGTCGCTCGCGCTCCGCGGCGCTGAGCCCCGGCCATCCGCCCCTTCTTCGAGAAGGGGTTGACGCGCGTCCAGTTCGGTGGTTAATTAGTCGAGTAACTAACCGACCAACCGGAGGTCGCCGTGATCGAAGAAGGCAAGCCCCTGTTCGTGCAGATCGCCGAGCAGGTCGAGGACTCGATCGTCGACGGGAGCCTGGCCGAAGAGGCTCAGGCGCCGTCCACGAACGAGCTCGCCGCCTTCTATCGGATCAACCCGGCGACCGCCGCGAAGGGAGTGAACATGCTCGTCGACAAGGGAGTGCTCTACAAGCGCCGGGGGATCGGCATGTTCGTCTCCGCCGGAGCGCGCGACCTGCTGCTCTCCGAGCGGCGCAGCGCGTTCGCCGACCGCTACGTCCGCCCCCTCCTCGCCGAGGCGCACAAGCTCGGGCTCGGCCCCGACGACGTCGCCGACCTCGTGCGAGAGCACGCCGCCCAGAACGCCTCTTCCTGATCGAGAAGGACACCATGAACCCCGTCATCGACCGAACCGGTC
>JAPSIU010000155.1 GCA_031178565.1 Leucobacter sp.
AGCTGCAGGAGCGCCTCGCCAAGCTCGCCGGCGGCGTGGCCGTCATCAAGGCGGGCGCGGCCACCGAGGTCGAGCTCAAGGAGCGCAAGCACCGCATCGAGGACGCCGTCCGCAACGCGAAGGCCGCAGTCGAGGAGGGTGTGCTTCCCGGTGGTGGCGTCGCACTGATCCAGGCCGGCAAGGACGTCTTCGGTACGCTCAACCTCACGGGCGACGAGGCCGTCGGCGCCAAGATCGTGGAGGCCGCGATCGAGGCTCCGCTGCGCCAGATCGCGCTCAACGCCGGTCTCGAGCCGGGTGTCGTCGCGGATCGCGTCGCCAACCTTCCGCTCGGCCACGGCCTGAACGCCGCGACGGGCGAGTACGGAGACCTTGCCGCCCAGGGAATCCTGGATCCGGCCAAGGTGACCCGCTCGGCGCTGCAGAACGCCGCGTCCATCGCAGGTCTCTTCCTCACGACCGAGGTCGTCATCGCGGACAAGCCCGAGCCGGCTGGTCCCGCGGCTGCCGATCCGGGCGCAGGCATGGACTTCTAAGAGTCCCTCCCCTGACGGGGGCCGCACCTTCGGGTGCGGCCCCCGTTCGCCTTTCGGGGTCTTTCGCGGGCCGCGAGCGCGTCGTGGGCCGAGCCGAGTCAGATCGTCAGGCGCCGCACCGGGACGGTGTCGTCGGACGGGGGAGCCGCAGGCAGCTCGACGCGGAAGGTCGCACCGCCGCCGGGAGTCTCGTGCACGCTGACCGTGCCGCCGTGCGCGTCGACGATGGATTTGACGATGGCGAGTCCGAGCCCAGATCCGCCCGTCTCGCGGTTCCGCGAGGTGTCGGCGCGCCAGAACCTTCCGAAGATCTTGTCCCGGATCTGCTCGGGAATCCCCTCGCCGTGGTCGACGATCTCGAAGCGGGACCTCGGGGCCGATGCATCCCGAGCCGGCGCCCCGGGGGCCGATGCGTCCGGAGTCGATGCCTCCGGGGCCGACGCCCCCGGAGCAGCCTCGGCAGATCCGTCGGCGGACGAAGCAGCAGCAGAAGCAGCTGCGGCCGAGCCCTCGCTTGCCGGGGCCGCGGACACGACGATCTCGATGGGACTGCCCTCGGGCGTGTGCCGCATGGCGTTCCCGATCAGGTTCGTCATGAGCTGGCGCACCTTGTGCTCGTCGCCGAGCACTGCGGGGTCGGAGGGGTCCTCGATCGCGGTGACCGCACGATCCGGAGCCTGGACGCCCGCGTCGAGCGCGGCGTCCCGCGCGAGACGGTTGAGCTGCACGGTCGTCCGCTCGAGGGGACGTCGCTCGTCGAGCCTGGCGAGTGCGAGCAGATCCTCGACGAGGGAGGTCATGCGGATGGCCTCCTTCTCGATGCGCTCCATCGCCTGCCCGACCTGCTCCTTCTCCTGCAGCGCGCCCATGCGGTAGAGCTCGGCGTACCCCCGAACCGAGACGAGGGGCGTGCGCAGCTCGTGGCTCGCGTCGCCGATGAAGCGGCGCATCCGCTCGATCGTGCGTTCGCGATCCTCGAGGGATCCGTCGAGGCGGTCCAGCATGACGTTGAGCGACTCTCCCAGATGGCCGACCTCGGTGTGCGGGCTCGACACCATGATGCGCTTGGAGTAGTCGCCGCGGGCGATCTCGAGCGCGGTCTGCTCGACCTCCGCGAGCGGGAGGAACGTGGTCGTCACGAGCAGCCGGGTGAGCGCGGCGCCGAGCAGGATCACGGCGATCCCGAACCCGGTGAAGACGATGACGTACTGCGCCACGACCTGATTGATGCCCGCCGTCGAGGCCGCGATGATCAGGGTCCCGCCGGGCTGCCCGCCCACGTTGAGGACCCGGGCGATAGCGCGCCACTCGACGCCGTCCGCGCTCTGCATGCGGATCGGCTCATGGTCGGGATGCTGCATGACCCAGTCGAGCGGGATCTCCGGAACCTCTGGCAGCGCCGCGTCCTGTTCGCCGCGGGCGTTGTCGTACTGCAGCTCGCCGTCGGGGAGGAGCACGGCGACGTAGTACTGCGGCCCGGCGTAGAGCACGTCGTCTCGCCCGAGCGACGCGGCGTTCGCGCCCTGAGCGAGCGCCTTGGTCGGGTCGTTCCTCAGCTGGTTGAGCGTCGTCGTCTGATTGGTGATCAGCAGGGGGCGGAGGACCGAGAGCGTTCCGATCCCCGCCACGATGAGCCCCAGGAACAGGATGAACACCGTGACGCCGGTGATCTTGGCGCGCAGAGAGACATCCGCCCACCGTTCCCCGAAGCTCTGCCGCGCCACCCTACTTCGTTTCGGTCTTGAGCATGTAGCCGAAGCCGCGCTTGGTCTGGATCAGGGACTCCTCGGTGAGCGGATCGAGCTTGCGGCGCAGGTAGGAGATGTAGGACTCGACGATGCCGGCGTCGCCGTTGAAGTCGTACTCCCACACGTGATCGAGGATCTGCGCCTTCGAGAGCACGCGGTTCGCGTTCTGCATGAGGTAGCGCAGCAGCTTGAACTCGGTGGGGGAGAGCTCCACCGAGGCGCCGCCGACCGTGACTTCGTGCGTGTCTTGGTCCATCGTGATCGGCCCGATCGTGAGGACGGAGTCCTCGTCCTCCTGGATCGTGCGCCGGAGCACGGCCTTGATGCGGGCGATGATCTCGTCGAGGCTGAACGGCTTGGTGACGTAGTCGTCGCCGCCGACGGTGAGGCCCTCGACCTTGTCCTCGGTCTCGTCCTTCGCGGTGAGGAAGATGATGGGGGCGGTGTAGCCGGCCGAGCGCAGGCGCTTGGTCACGCTGAAACCGTTCATATCCGGCAGCATGACATCGAGGATGATGAGGTCGGGTTCCTCTTCGAGCACTGCGGAGATGGTCTGGGCGCCGTTGGCGACCGAGCGCACGCCGAAGCCCGCGAAGCGGAGGCTGGTGCTGAGCAGCTCGCGGATGCTGGGCTCGTCGTCGACGATGAGGATCCGGGGTCCCTTGTGCTGAGTGTTCATACTCTCAGTCTCTGGTCGTTTGCTATGAACATGCTGACAGTGTCGGCGTCGATCACAGGTCGTGCGCGTCGAGAATCGTGTACGAGTACCCCTGCTCCGCGAGGAAGCGCTGCCGGTTCTGAGCGAAGTCCTGATCGACCGTGTCGCGGGCGATGACGGTGTAGAAGGAGGCGGTGAGGATCGGCGCCTCGCCCGGATCCTCGGTGTCGTACGCGCCGCCTCGAGCGACCTCGAGACTCCGCTTCTCCGCGGCCCGCGCAGTGCGCTTGGGGCGCAGCAGGCGGCCGAGGCGCTGCGCCTCCTCCTGGCGGGAGCCGAAGGATCCCGAGATCTGGATGGCGACCGACGCATCGGGGAGATCCACGGAGAAGTTCGCCACCTTCGAGACGACGAGGATCCGCTCCTCCCCGGATCGGAAGGCGCCGAAGAGCCGTTCGCGCTCGTCGACGGGCGTCTGCCCCGTGATGAGCGGGGCGTCGAGAGCCTGGGCCATCGACTCGAGCTGGTCGATGTACTGCCCGATCACGAGCACGCTCTCACCCGGGTGGCGGTCGATGATCCGCTGCGCGATCGGCTGCTTGACCGGCGTGCTCGAGGCGATGCGGTAGCGATCCTGGTCCTCGGCGATCGCGTACTCCAGTCGTTCGGTCTCGCCGAGGTCGACGCGCACCTCGAAGCACTCGGCCGGCGCGATGAAGCCCTGCGCCTCGATGTCCTTCCACGCCGCGTCGTAGCGCTTGGGGCCGATCAGGCTGAACACGTCGCCCTCGCGCCCGTCCTCGCGCACGAGCGTCGCGGTCAGGCCGAGGCGGCGGCGCGCCTGCAGGTCGGCCGTGAGCTTGAAGACGGGGGCCGGGAGCAGGTGCACCTCGTCGTAGACGATGACGCCCCAGTCCTGCGCGTCGAGCAGCGAGAGGTGCGCGTACTCGCCCTTCCGGCGGCTCGTCAGGATCTGGTAGGTCGCGATCGTGACCGGTTTCACCTCCTTGACCTGACCGGAGTACTCGCCGATCTCGTCCTCGGTGAGCGAGGTGCGCCGCAGCAGCTCGTCGCGCCACTGGCGGGCCGAGACCGCGTTGGTGACGAGGATCAGCGTCTTCGCGCCCACCGCGGCCATCGACGCCGCGCCCACGATCGTCTTGCCGGCCCCGCAGGGGAGAACCACCACGCCGGAGCCGCCGCGCTGGAAGGCTTCGACGGCCTTGGCCTGGTAGTCGCGCAGCTGCCAGTCGCTCTCGACGAGCTCGATGTCGTACGGGTCGCCCGGGGTGTAGCCCGCGAGGTCCTCGGCAGGCCAGCCCCGCGCGACGAGCTGCTGCTTGAGTTCGCCGCGCGCCCACGACTCCACGGGAAAGGTGTGCTCGTCGATCCGGTTGCCGAGCAGCGGGGCGATCTTCTTGGCGCTCGCGACCTCGCGGAGGATCGCCGGCTCGTCGGATCGGAGGATGAGGGCTCCTTTGGCGTCGCGCTCGATGGTGAGGCGGCCGTACCGGCGCATGGTGTCCTCGATCTCGCTCGCGACGCCGGGGGGCACCGGGAACTTCGCGTACCGGTTCAGCGTCTCGAGGATCTCCTCCGCCGTATGCCCGGCGGCCCGCGCGTTCCACAGGCCGAGCCGCGTGACCCGGTAGGTGTGGATGTGCTCGGGTGCGCGTTCGAGCTCGGCGAACACGGCGAGCTCGTGGCGGGCGTCCTCGGCGTCGGGGTGCGCCACCTCCAGGAGGACGGTGTGGTCGCTCTGCACGATGAGGGGCCCGAGAGTCATAACGTCCTAGTTTACGGGAGTCTTCCGAGAAGCGGGGCCGTCGGGATCAGACCGCCTCCACGGACCGGGATCAGACCGCCTCCACGGACGTGATCATGTTCACCGGGAACGTCCGTTCGACACCCGCGGCCTGGTCCGTCGCTCGGAGCCGTCCTCCGCTCAGCGACACCGGAAGCAGCATGAACGCGTGGGTCTGTCCGCGCGCTTCGGCGGTGACGCGAACGGGGCTCCGGTCCCGGATCGCGAGCTCGAGAAGGCGCGTGAAGTCCCCCGTGCCGGGCTCCGAACGGGCGGCTCGATAGACCCGTTCGACGAGATTCGCAAGTTCGGCGGGCAGCTCAGGAAGCGCGGGGGCGGAGGCTTCCATCGAAGGTCCGGCTTCGGCCGAAGCCCCGGCTGCCGCGAGGTCCGCGCTCGCCACCGGAGAGACCGAGCCCGCTGATCCGAGCGAGCGCCGGGTCTGCGCGCCGAACTCGGGATCCTCGGCCGGTTCGGATCCCGGCGCCACGAGGCTCGCCGGATAGCGCGCGTCGCTCAGCGCGGCGACGACGTGGTCGGCCCGCAGCCTCGAGAAGAGCTCCGGGCCGTGCTGCGCTCCCCGATGCAGTTGCAGATGCTGGAGGGTGCGATCGACGAGGAGGGTCTCGCCGAGCTCCGGCCGGGAGACGATGATGCGAGCGCGGCCCTCATCGCCGTGATGCTCGTTCACCCTGATGCTTCCGGCGCGCTCCGCGAGCGACCGGAGGAGGTACTCGAGGGGCTGCGGGATCCCGGTGAGGGAGAGCCGGCCGAAGACCTCCCGCGCCTCTTCCGCCGATGCGCCGCGCTCGAGGGCTTCGGCGAGCGAGGTCTCGGTGATGCGGCGCGTCGAGGCCACGCCGATGTGCTCCGGCCTGGACAGTGCGGAGAGCGCTGCTTCGTCGCGCGGCGCGAGGGGACCGGGAACGACCACGCTGAGATCGGGCTGCACGTAGACGCCCGGCGCAGGGTCCGGCATCTCCCGCTCCGCCAGTTCTCGCGCGGCCTCCTCCGCTCCGGCGAGCAGGAGCGCTGCGGGGTCGCTCAGCCGGCCGCGCACGGTGAGACCGAGGTGCTCGGCGGCCTCCACGAAGGAGGTCGCGGCCGCGACATCGGACCGCGGAAGCAGGGGGAAACGGTGGGGAAGGGCGCTCGCCGCCGCGGAGAGGTCGCCGTCGCTCGACATGAGCGAGGTTCGGAGCGCCGGCGTCATCGACCGGAATGTCGCGGCGGCGAGACGGAGCCAGCGCTCGGTGTGGGGGAGCCCGAGCCAGCCGGGGGCGGTGGCGGATGTGCGCAGCAGCTGCGCGGACGGTGCGGCTCGGAGAAGCTCCGCGCGGCCCAGGGAACCGAGCGTGCGCGAGGTGTGATCGGGATCGACCCCGGTGCTCTCCGCGAGGCCGCGGACGGTGACGACCGCGATCGTGCCGTTGCGGTTGAGCCTCCCCGGCCGGTCGCGGAGCACGCGCAGGATCTCGGCGGCCTGGCCGACGGCTGTCACCGCGGCCGCGTACCAGGTGCTGGTATCGGCCGCGGGATCCTCGGACCTTCCGTCCGTCACGATGCTCTCGGCGCCCGTGAGCGGGCGCTCCAGCGGAGGCTCCGAGAGTTCCTCGGCGGAGAGCCCGGCGCTTCGGAGCGCACTGCGCAGCTCGGCGGTGACCTCCGGGAGCTCGGCCGGTCGCTGCCGATCCAGGCCGACGAGACCGAGTTCCGCGAGCGGGTCGAGCTCCTCGGGCCGGACGCCGGATCCGAGTCCGAGCAGCGCCGCGAGCGCGTCGCGCTCGAGGGGAGCCAGTGCGCGCGCGATGGATTCCGGGCGGAGGAGCTCGGAGGCGAGCCCGATGGGGTCGATCACTCCGGATGCGGC
>JAPSIU010000524.1 GCA_031178565.1 Leucobacter sp.
AGGGCGAGGTCGGGGTCGGTGCACCAGATGCGGGAGCCGAGGCCGAAGGGCGTGTCGTTCGCGATGCGCACGGCGTCGTCGACGTCCTTCGCGCGGTAGACGGTGCCGACCGGGCCGAAGAGCTCCTGCCGGTACGCGTCCATGGCGTCGGTGACGCCGCCGAGCAGCGCGGGCCGGACGCGCGTGTCACCCGAGTCGCCGAGCTGACCCGCGAGCACCTGCGCGCCCTCGGCGATCGCCGACGCCGTCTGCTCGCGAAGCCGGTCGGCGGCGGCCTGGGACGAGAGGGGCCCGACGAGCGCGTCCTCGTCGTCGGCCTCGCCCACCTCGAGCGCGGCGATCGCGTCCGAGAGCTTGCGGGTGAACTCGTCGTAGAGCTCGTCGACGACGATGAAGCGCTTGGAGGCGTTGCACGACTGGCCGGAGTTCTCCATCCGGGTCTCGACCGCGGCCTCGACGACCGCGTCCATGTCGTCGGTCGACAGCACGATGAACGGGTCGGAGCCGCCGAGCTCGAGCACGACCTTCTTCAGGTGCCGGCCGGCGATCTCGGCGACCGCGGCACCGGCGCGCTCGGAGCCGGTGAGCGAGACGCCCCGCACGCGCGGATCGGGGATGACGATCGCACCGATCTGCTCGTTCGTCGCGAAGACGTTCTCGTACGCGCCCGCCGGCAGGCCCGCGTCGGCGAGGATCTCGGCGATCACGGTCGCCGACCACGGGCACTGCGGCGCGTGCTTGAGCAGCACCGTGTTGCCGAGCATCAGGTTCGGGAACGCGAACCGCGCGACCTGGTAGTACGGGAAGTTCCACGGCATGATCCCGAGGATCACGCCCTGCGCCGACTTCCGCACCCGCGCATCGACGCCCGAGCGCACCTCGAGCACCTCGTCGGCGAGGAACCGCTCCGCGTTGTCGGCGTAGTACTGCACGATCTCGCCCGAGAACTCCGCCTCGAACACGCCCTGCGCGAGCGGCTTGCCCATCTCCGTGCGGATGATCTCCGCCAGCTCCCGCGACCGCGACCCGAACGCCTCCGCCGCCCGCGACAGCACCGCCGCCCGCTCGGCCAGCGGCATCGCCCGCCACGGCTCGAACGCGCCATGCGCACGCTCGATCGCCGCACGCACCTCCGCATCCGACGCCGTCGGATACTCCTTCACGACCCGGCCCGTGTAGGGGTCGGTGACCCGGTAGTCGCTCACGCCATTGCCTCCTCGCAGCGTCGGTGGATCACCAGCGTAATGGCGTGCGAGGAGGGACCCTCACAGCGTGCGACTCGCAGACCGATGGTGGAGATGGGGGGAATCGAACCCCCGTCCAACGCTCATATCGTGCGGATTCTCCGGGTGCAGCTCAAGGGAGGCGTTCTGCTCGGCTCCGACCTTTGTCCTGAGCACCTAGGTCGACGAGCCCAGTCACAGGAAAAGTCCCGCGATGCCCTGTGACGCAGCATCGCAGCAAGCCCTCAAGATGACGCCAGGGTCCGGAGCGAGGGCGTCTCCGGTCTGACGGACTTCAGGCTCGCTTAGGCAGCGAGGGCGAAGTCGGTGCGCTTTGCGTTGGCACCTATGGGTTTGCAGGGGGCGTTG
>JAPSIU010000156.1 GCA_031178565.1 Leucobacter sp.
GACGACCTTGGTGGCGTCGGAGTCCACGCCGGGCGCGTCCGGGTCGGCGACGAAGTACACGACGTCGTAGCGCGAGAAGTCGACGTGCCGGTCGGCGGCGGCGAGCGCGTCGCGCAGGTAGGCGGCGCGGTGCTCGGGGGTCCAGTCGCGCCGTATGGCGTACGCGGTGGACGCCCTGGGCATGCGGAGCCACTGGTTCAGTGGATGCGGGCGCAGGGTGAACCTGCCGTAGGAGGCCTGGCGGAAGTAGTCGCTGGTGGCCGGGAAGTGGTCGGCGGTGAGCTGGGCGGGGGTGGACATCGGGGCCCAGTCCGGGAAGGACAGGAAGATCATCACCGCGTCGAGGGTGCGGGCCGGGCGCGGATAGGCGGCGTTCCAGGTGTCCAGGCCCTCGGAGTGGTGGACGTCGGTGCGCTTCAGGGCGCAGGGGAGGGACGTGAAGGGTTCGGCGACCGACGGGCCGGTGATCAGGGAGGTCGCCGCGAGCGCCGAGAGGGTGGTGAACACGGCCGCGGTGCTGCGCAGTCGGGGGCGCGAGAGCTTTCGCGGCACGGAGACCTCCGGGAGCGGTTCACGGGACACCGCACCCAGACTGTGATGTTTTGTTGCACTACGCCCCGTTTTTCTGCGCCGGACGGGCTTCGATCCCGTCCGGAACCACTCTGAATGGATTTCAGCGCCAGTGCGTTCGCGCCTCATGTGAGCGGCGGACGCAGCAGCGGGCCCGGAACGCATCGCGTTCCGGGCCCGCTGCTGCGAGGGTGCTGCGCTACTCGCCCTGGAGCGCGGCCTCGAGCGCCTCGCGCAGGCGCTCGTCCGCCTCGCCGTACGCCGCCCAGTCGCCGTCCTGCATCGCCTGGTCGCGATCCTCGATCGCCTGCTGCATATCGCGCAGCGCGGCGTCGATGCCGGTGCCCGAGGATCCGCCCGGGGTGCCGTCGGCGGGAGGCTCGGCGTCACCGCCGTCGGCGGCAGCGTCGGGATCCAGGGACTCATCCGAGATCGGCACGTCTCCATCACCGGCGCTCGCACCGGAGTTCCCGCCGAAGAGGGAGTCGAGCGCGGCGTCGAGCGTGTCCTCGAAGGCGATCTGATCACCGAACGACACGAGCACCTTCTGCAGGATCGGGAAGCTCGTTCCCGACGACGCCTGCACGTACACCGGCTGCACGTAGAGCAGACCGCCGCCCACGGGGAGGGTCAGCAGATTGCCGCTGATGACCTGGCTCTCCCCCTGGCGCAGGATGTTCAGCAGTCGTGAGACCTCGGAGTCGGTGGTGAAGCTGTTCTGCACCTGGCCGGGGCCCGGAATCGGATCGCCCTTCGGGAGGGTGAGCAGCTTCAGCGTGCCGTAGTCCCCGGAGACCTCGCCGTCCTGCGATCCGGCGTTCGAGTTCGCCGCGAGATACCCCGTCAGGATGTCCCGGGATCCCTCGCCCTGCTGATCAGGGATGTAGGTCGAGTAGATCGAGTAGTTCGGCTCCGCGTCGGCGCCGGCCGCGAGCGTCAGGTAGTAGGGCGGCTGCGCGAGCGCCTGCGCGTTTGCGCCCGAGCCTGATACCGGGTCGTCGGGAGTGCGCCACCGGTCCTCGGAGGAGTAGAAGGCGTCGGGGTCGGTGACGTGGTACTCGCCGAGCATCGCGCGCTGCACCTTGAAGAGGTCGCTCGGGTAGCGCACGTGGCTGAGCAGGTCGCCGCTCATCTCCGAGACGTCGTTCAGCGTTCCGGGGAACACCTTGCCCCAGGACTTGAGCAGGGGGTCCTCGGTGTCCCAGGCGTACAGCTCGACCGAGCCGTCGTACGCGTCCACGACCGCCTTCACCGAGTTCCGGATGTAGTTGACCGGTTTCGCCAGCGGATCGCGCGTCTCGTTGTCCGCGTCGACCGTGAGCCCGTTCATGTCCGAGATCTCCGAGTAGGGGTAGTCGGCCGAGGTCGTGTACCCGTCGACGATCCAGACGAGTCGCTCATCCACGACCGAGGCGTAGGGGGCCTTGTCCATGGTGAGGTACGGGGCGACCTTCTGCACCCGCTCGACCGGGTTGCGGTCGTAGAGGATCTGAGATCCGTCCACGACGGCGCCGGAGAGCAGCACCTCCATGTCCTGGAATTTGAGCGCGTAGATGAGCTTCGTGAAGAGGTTGTCGAGCCTCGGCCCGCCGTCGCCGGCGAACGTCGTGAGGTTCTGCCGCGAGCCGCCGGATTCGTCCGCGACCTCCTCCGTCGGCTGTTCGGCGGCCTCTCCGCCCTCCTCCGGCACGGCCGGCTCCGCGCCGGCCTCGTCCTCGGCGGAGGCCTCCGCGGCGCTCTCCGCATCCGCGGGGAAGTCGAGCTCGATCGCCCGATCCCGCTCGCCGCCGACGATGGAGTACTCGGGAGAATTCATGCCGAAGTAGACGCGCGGTTCGAACTTGCCGAGCTTGCCGCTCGTCGGGATCCCGTTCTCGAGGAACACCGGCTCGCCGCCGGGCGAGCGCTGGTTGCCGTACGCCGCGACCAGGCCGTAGCCGTGGGTGTACACCAGTGTCCGGTTGTACCAGCTCGTCTGGTCGCTGATGTCGATGTCGCGGACGGCGGAGACCGTGTCCTCCACCTGACCGTCGATCTCGTAGCGGTCGACGCTCAGAGGGTCGGGGAACCGGTAGTACTGACGGATCTGCTCGAGCTGAGCGAAGGTCGACGAGACGACCTCGGGATCGATGATCCGGATGTTGGCGGTGGTGACCGCGTCGTTGCGCAGCGCACCGGGTTCCGCGTCCGTGACGGCGTCGTAGCGTTCGACCTCGACGTCGTCGATCCCGTACGCGGTCCGGGTCGCCTCGATGTTGCGCTGGATGTACTCGGACTCCAGGCTCCTCTCATCGGGTCGCACCTGGAACTGCTGGACCGCCCAGGGATACCCCATCCCGAGCACGATGCTGGAGACGAGGAACAGGGCCGTGCCGATGACGGGAAGACGCCACTTGCCCGTGAACGCCGTCACGAGGAACAGCACGGCGACGATGACCGCGATCCCCGCGAGGATCTGCTTGCCCGGGATCACCGCGTGCACGTCCTGGAACAGTGCGCCGGTGCGCAGCCCCTCCGTGCCCGTGAGCTCGCGGTACTGATCGAGCCACAGGCTCACCGCCTGCAGCGCGAGATAGAGCGTCGCGAGGATCGCGGCCTGGATGCGCGTGGCCTTCGAGACTCGGACGTCTCGTCCGGAGAAGGCGATCCCTCCGTAGAGGTAGCTCGTCGCCACGCCGGCGATGAGTGCGAGCAGCGTGATCGCGGAGGCGAACCCGACGATGCCCTGCAGCAGCGGAAGGTCGAACAGGTAGAACGAGATGTCGAGCCCGAACTGGGGATCCTTCTCCCCTGTTCCCTCGCGATTGAGCCAGAGCAGAACGCTCTGCCACTGGGCCGCGGTGCTGAAACCGCCGAAGAGGCCGATGAGGGCAGGCAGCGCCCACTTCACGAGCCGGCGCAGCGGCTCGAACAACTCCTGGTACCGATCGAGCTGCGCGGTGAGCCTCGCATAGACCGGGCGCTTGCGATAGGCGATATCGATCGCGAGGAAGACGGGCACGGCCAACCCAAAGAAGCCGATGAGGAACATGGTTCCCGCGGCGAGCCACTGGGTCGTCAGCACCGGAAGGTACCCGATCTGGCGATACCACAGCACCTCCGCCATCACGGCGGCGACGGCGAGGAAACCGAGTATCAGGAGCACCACCAGCATGACGGTGATCGCGAGCGGTGAGAGTCGGCGCTGACGGGCGGCCGGAGCGTTGGCGTTCTGGTCGGTCACGTCTCTTTACTTTCCTGTCCAGAGTGCACACTGTTGTGCCGGGCGGGTTCTTCCAACCACCCTATCGGGCGCCGCTGACAATGAGCGGCGCGGGAACGCTCGCCGCGCTCGGCTATCCGACGTCGCAGCGCTCGACTCCGGCGGGCTCGCGCCCCTCCGCCGCCGTCTCCACCGCGGCGATCGCCTCCTCGAGCGTCGCGACCGGCGCGATCGTCAGCCCCGGCGGGATCCGCTCGGGAATGTCGCCGCAGTTCTCCAGAGGCATGAGGAACAACTCGCTGCCGGCGCGCGAGGCCGCCCACATCTTCTGCGTCAGCCCGCCGATTCCGCCGACCGCACCCGCGTCCGTCACGGTGCCGGTGCCGCTCACCGCGAGTCCGTCGAGCAGCTCGCCCGGAGTCAGCTCGTCGTAGATCGCCAACGCGAAGACCATCCCGGCGCTCGGTCCCCCGATGCGCGACAGACTGATGTCCACCTCGGCCGGAAGCTCGTACTCGGACGACACCATGGCTCCGAGCAGCGGCTCGCCGCCGCCCTCGGGGATGGCCGGGGTCACCGCGACCTCCAGAGTCTCTCCGCCGCGCTCGATCCCGATCCGGAGCGGCGCGCCCTCCCCCGCCGAGACGATGAGCTCTCGCAGCGCGGTGAAGTCCGACGCCTCCCGGCCGTCCACCGAGCGGAGGACATCCCCCTCCTGCAGGACGCCCTCGGCGGGCCCGCCCTCCGACACCCCCGCGACGCGCAGATCGACCTCCACGGGTTCCCCGAGCGCGCGGAACGCCGCGGCGGCCGACTGCATCTGGGAGCTGTCCATCAGCACCGCGTTCGCCTCTTCGCGGTCCTTCTGGGTGCTCCCCTCGGGGAAGAACTCCGCCGTCGGGGCGATCCGCTGCGAGGGATCGAGGAGCGCGGGCAGCAGCGAGAGCCAGTTCGCGGGGTCGTCCGGGCTTCCGACGAGCGAGACCGTGAGCAGATTCAGCTCCCCCGAGGTCGGAAACGTCTCGGCGTCGGAGATGCTGATGACCGGCACGGTCTCGCCCTCGATCTCCACGTCGCCCAGCGTGTCCACGACGGGTCCCGGCCGCTCCACGACGAAGGGGGCCGGGATGATCGCGGCGAGCAGCACGAGGCACGCCGCGACGGCCGTGCCGAGCATCGCCCGCATCTTCCGACGCTCCCGCTCGTACTCGTTCACTGGGCTCCTCCTCGTGTGCGGCGCCGGCCGGCTCGTGCCGCGGCGGGCAGCCTGCTCGGCGTCGACGCAGCGGACCGTTGCCGTTCGCAGTCGGCGCAATGGAAATCGCCGAGCGTCGGTCAATCTAGCAGGCGGATCTGATCCCGTTGCCGTAGCGTTGAAAACGAGCGATTGAGGAGATGCGATATGAGCGCGGACGAGCACGACGACTCCAGGGGCAACGGCCGGAACGGCGATTTCGAGGAACTGCAGCGGATCCTCCGCGACATGCTCTCGGGCGACGCCGCTCCAGACGCGTCGTTCGATCCCGAGCAGTTCGCCAAGGCCGCCGGGATCCCGGCGGATCCCGCGATGCTGCAGGGGCTCTTCAGCACGCTTCGCGGAGCGATGACGCGACCGAGCGAGGGGATCGACTGGTCGGCGACCCGGCGCACCGCGATCGAGGTCGCCGGCGACGGCAGCGCACCCGGGGATCCCGCCCCGTCCCTGCGCGCCTTCCCCGTCGCGGCTCTCTGGCTCGACGAGGTCACCGAGCTCGGCCCCACGCCCGATGCCCCGCGCACCCTCACGCGCATCGAGTGGGTGCAGCAGTCGGTGGACACCTGGATCGGATTCGCGGAGCCGGTCGCGGAGTCCATCACCCGCGCGCTCATGGAGGCGCTCCAGAGCCAGATGCCCGAGGAGCTGCGCGACGCGCTCCAGGGCGCCGCGCCGATGCTGCGGAGCGTCGGCGGTGCGCTGTTCGCGGTGCAGCTCGGCACGATCATCGGCAAGCTCTCGGGCGAGGTCGTCTCCGCCGGAGACATCGGGATCCCGCTCCTCTCCGGCGAGGGCCGCGAGGGCGGCGCCCTGCTCCCGAGCGGCGTCGAGGCGTTCGCCGAGGGCCTCGACCAGGACGCGGAAGCCGTGACGCTGTACCTGGCGGTGCGCGAGCTCGCGCACGCGAGGCTCTTCCGGCACACGAAGTGGCTGCGGCTGCATCTGCTGACCGCGATCACCGATTACGCCCGCGGGATCCGCATCGACACCGACCGGATCGAGGATGTCGCGCGCGACATCGACCCGGCGCAGCCCGAGCAGATCCAGGAGCTGCTCTCGAACGGCGCGCTGATCCCGCCGAAGACCGAGGCCCAGGAGGCCGCGCATGCGCGGCTCGAGACCATGCTGGCCCTCATCGAGGGCTGGGTCGACGTCGTGACGGCCGACGCGGCGAAGCGCATCCCGGGCGCCGACGCGATCGCCGAGATGGTGCGGAGGCGCCGCGCCACCGGCGGTCCGGCGGAGCACGCGTTCAGCGCGCTCGCCGGCCTCGAGCTGCGGCCGAGGCGCCTGCGCGAGGCGTCCTCCCTGTGGCGTCTCGTCGCCGAGCGGAGCGATGTCTCGACGCGGGACGGCCTGTGGGCGCATCCGGATCTTCTGCCGACATCCGAGGAACTCGATCATCCGGCGCGGCTGCTCGAGCGCCTCGGTCGCGCGGGAGTCACCTCCGACACCGAGGCCGACGAGTTCGAGGCCGCGCTCGCGCAACTGCTCGACGGCGAACTGCCGCCGCACGACGCGGGGAACGATACGGACGGCTCCGACCGGAAGGAATAGGAGGGACGACCCCCGCCGTGTCCG
>JAPSIU010000157.1 GCA_031178565.1 Leucobacter sp.
CTCGCGCCAACCGAAGCCCGGATGCGCCCGGGTCCTCACGGCTCCTCGGACACCGGATCGGCTCCGGGCAGCTCGATGAACTCGAGCATGACTCCGAGCTCGTCCGCGGTGTCGAAATACACGTACCCGCCGTCGCCGTCCACGCCGAATCCGAATCCGGACTGGATCGGTGCGTACCCGCGCGCGGCCATGATCCCGGAGGCCTCCTCGAGCGAATCCACGAAATAGCCGATGTGGTGAAGACCGTATCCCCGATCCCGAATCCACTCGTGGTAGATGCTCGGCCCCTGCAGAGGCTGGATGAGCTCGACCTCCGGCTCGATTCCGGTGGTGATCGCGATCCGGATCGAATAGTCGCCGGGGCGGTCTCGGTAGACGAGCTCTTTCAGCGTCTCCGCGTTGTAGGTGTAGAAGTGCCAGTCGTCCCCGCTGTCGAAGAGCATGCTCCACTGGTCTGCGGCCGCGACAAGGCTCGGCACGAGATAGGCGATCTGATCCGGAGCTCCGAACGGAGGGAAATCGAACTCAGGAAACGGCTTCTGCATAGGTCATGCCACCATCGACGACAAGGGAGGATCCGGATACGTACGACGACAGCCTACTCGCCAGGTACACGGCCGCATCGGCGACGTCTCCCGGCACGCCGAAACGGCCGACGGGGATCGTCTTGAGCGCGCCGTCCGACACCATCTCCAGGTCGCTCTCCGTCATCTGCGTGCGGATCACTCCCGGGTTCAGAGCATTGACGCGGATCCCGAACCGGCCGAGGTCGCCGGCGAGTGCGAAGCTCATCGTCTGCACGGCGCCCTTCGTCGCGCTGTAGATCGGGAGATCGCCGGTCCCGCGCAGGGCGGCGACCGATGACAGATTGATGATGCTCCCGCTCCGTTCTCCGTTGATCATGGACCGTGCCGCCGCCTGCGCACCGAAGAACACCCCCTTCATGTTGATCGCGACGGCTCGATCGAACTCGGCCTCGGATGCCTCCATGAACGCGGTCGTCGGCAGCACGCCGGCGTTGTTGACCATCACCGTGACACCGCCGAATTCCTCCGCCGCCTCGACGACGGCGTGGAGCTCCGCGAGTCGCGAGACGTCGGTCTGCACGAAGCGGCCCACCGCGCCCGCCTCTGCGACCAGTTCGTCGGTCGGACGTCCTCCTTCACGCGGCTCGCGCTGCACGTCGGCGATGAGTACGGCCTTCGCGCCCTCGCGCGCGAAGGCCGTTGCGATCGCGCGGCCGTTCCCGCTCGCGGCCCCTGTGACGACCGCGACCGCACCCTCGAGCAGGTTCATGCGACGTCGATGACGATCAGGACGCCGCCGACGGGCACGACCTCGCCGATGGCCACCCGGATCTCTCGGACGACGCCGCTGCAGGGCGACTCAACCTCGGTCTCGACTTTGTCGGTCTCGATGCTGACGAGCGGCTGTCCCTCGGCGACCGCGTCTCCGACCGACACGAGGATCTCGGCGATGTCGGCCTCCTGCATGGTGGTGCCCCACTTGGGGAGTACGACCTCCTGGGCGGTGCTCATGGTCATGCGTCCTTTCTGACGTCGAGGATGGCCTGTTCGACGTCTCCGGCGGTCACGATGATCGCTTCTTCCAGCACGGGGGAGAACGGGATCGGAACGTCCCGGATCGCGACCCGCCGAGGGGCGGCGTGCAGACGATGGAACATCCGCTCCGTCACCGCGGCGGCGATCTCCGAGGCCAGCGAGCAGGTCATGCGAGCGTTGTCGCAGACCACGAGGCGGCCCGTCTTCTCGACCGAGGTGAAGATCGTGGCCAGATCGAGCGGGGAGAGGGTGCGCGGATCGATCACCTCGACCGAGACGCCGTGCTCGGAGCCGAGGCGCTCGGCGACGCCGAGAGCCTCGCGCACGAGCACCCCCACGGCCACGACGGTGACGTCCGAACCCTCGCGCTTCACCTCGGCCTTCCCCAGGGGGATCTCGTACGCGCCGTCGGGAACCACGCCCTTCGTGCCCGCGAGCATGCCGTCTTGCAGATAGATGACCGGGTTGGGGTCGCGGATGGCGGCGATCATCAACCCCTTCGCGTCGTGCGGATCCGACGGCATCACCACCTTCAGACCGGCTGTGTTCATCAGCATCGGATG
Organism: Leucobacter sp.; assembly: GCA_031178565.1. Classification (GTDB taxonomy): domain Bacteria; phylum Actinomycetota; class Actinomycetes; order Actinomycetales; family Microbacteriaceae; genus Leucobacter. Next base: position 2,126 of record JAPSIU010000157.1, read on the forward strand.
AGGGCTCTCGGAGTGCTGAGCCGCCGATCCGCCGCTCGGGCCGGTGTTCGCGAAGATCGTGAGGGGAAGCTCCACCTGCCCGCCCGACATGTATCGCAGCTTGGCCGCCTGGTTCGCGATCTGATCCATGGCGACATACATGAACGAGGAGTACATGAGGTCGACGACCGGGCGCACGCCGACCGCTGCCGCGCCGACAGCGGAGCCGACGAAACCGGCCTCCGAGATCGGGGTGTTGCGGATCCGCACGGGACCGAACTCCTTGATCAGCTTCGAGGTCGCGCCGATGACGCCGCGATCGATGTCCTCGCCGAGGATCACCACGCGCTCATCCTCGCGGAGAGCTTCCGCGAGGCCCTCCCGCATAGCGGCCATGAAGTACTTGGGTCTCGGGGCGGCGCTCATCGTCGTTCCTCCTTGCGTTCCGCGAACAAACCGTCGAAGGCGTCCGCAGGATCCGGGTCCGGGCTCTCCTGAGCGAAGCGGAGAGCGGCGTCGACCCCCGCTCGCTCCTCCTGCTCGATCCGGTCCAGTTCCGCGGAGGTCGCGCTTCCCTCCGTCGTGAGCACTCGGGCGAACGCCGGGATCGGATCCCGCTCCCGCCAGTACTCCTGCTCCTCCGTCGGGCGGTAGGCGCCCGCGAACGCTTCCTCGCCGAGGTTGTGCCCGCTCCAGCGGTACGTCCTCGCTTCGATGAGGGTGGGCCCCTCGCCTCTGCGCGCTCGATCGGCGGCGGCGCTCATCGCGGCGTGCACTGCGCGCACGTCGTTGCCGTCGACCTCGACCCCCGGCACGCCGAGGGGGAGACCGCGCTCGTGGATCCTGCCCGCCGTGAGCTGGTCGTGGCGAGTCCATTCGCTGTAGAGGTTGTTCTCGCAGACGAAGATCACCGGGGCCTTCCACACGGCCGCCAGATTGAGCGATTCGAGGAGAACCCCCTGGTTGGAAGCGCCGTCGCCGAAGAAGGCGACGCTGATCGAGTCATTGCCGAGATAGGCGTCGCCCCACGCCGCTCCCGTGGCGATCGGGATCCCGCCGCCGACGATCCCGTTCGTGCCGATGATCCCGAGGCTGAAATCGACCGTGTGCATGGATCCGCCGCGCCCTCGGCAGGTGCCCGTGGCCTTGCCGAGCAGTTCGGCCATCATCCCGTCGATGTCGGCGCCCTTGGCGATGAGGTGTCCGTGACCGCGGTGCGTGGACGTGATCTTGTCTGTCTTCCTCAGCGCAGAGCAGACGCCCACCGCGACGGCCTCCTCTCCGATATAGAGGTGCACGAAGCCGGGAAGCGCCCCGCGCCGGAAGAGCTCGTCGAGCTTCTCCTCGAATGCGCGAATGCGGACCATGCTCCGGTACGCATCGAGCGATACCGTCTGCGTCATATGTTTGCCCCTTCGTTCTTCTTGTCTGCGGCGGCGATCGCGAACATATCCTTCGCCCTGTATCCTCCGAGGCCGCGGCGTCGGTACAGGAGGTGTGCGGCGACGAGGTGCACGAGACCGGCGACCAGGACCGCCGGAACCGACGCCGTCACCGCGGCGAAGGGTTCGCGGGTCGCGAGCGTGATCGGGTTGTAGAGATACATGAAGACGAAGATGCCGGCGATCATCGCGAGCAGCGCGCCGAGGTTCACCCCGCCGTGGAACCCGTAGGCGCCTCGGCCGGCGGGTCGGAAGAGCTCGGGAATCTCGATGACCTGTCGTCGCAGGACGAGATAGTCGGCTGCGATGACGCCGCACACCGAGGCGAGCACGCCTCCGCTGAGCGTCACGAAGAGCTGGAACTTCTCGACCATGAGCGCCGGGAACAGCGCGAGGATCATCGTGAGCAGGATGTAGGCGCCGGTGATGACGGGCCAGCGGATCCGCTCGAGCGCGCGACCACCGGCCTGCTTGAGCGCCAGGACCGTTGGATACGCGGCGGACGCGACGCTCGTGATGTTGGCGAACGCGACGAACGCGAGCACCAGAACGCCGATGACCGGCCCTCCGAGCGGCACCATCCAGGCGGGAGGGTCGGCCTCGCCGAGCGCAAGGGCGGCTGCGAGGCCCACCGTTCCGGCGATCATGCTTCCGAACAGGAGCCCGATGTACGCACCCCAGATGCTGGTCCGCGGTGTCTTGGTCAGGCGTCCGAAGGAACCGATGGTCTGCCACCAGGCGATGGCCGCGCCCACGTTGAACTCGATCGCCATCGCGAAGTTGAGTCGAGGATCTTCGAACGGGGCGAGTGCCGGCGCGGCGCTCAGCTGCTCGAGCGTGGTGTGGGAGAACAGCATGACGATCATGAGCACCGTGATGATGACGAGCCCCGGCGCGATGAATCTGTTGAGGCGGCCGATGAGCTTCGGGCCGCGGGAGACGACCATCCATGCGACGAACAGGGACAGGATCGCGACAGCGGATACGACCGCTCCGTTGAGGTCGTGCGACGTGCCGAAGGCCTGGTTCGACACTTGGACGAAAGCCCGCCCGACCATGAGGCCGAGGATCGAGTGCCAACCGACACCGACGAGGAGGACGACGACGAAGACCATGATGCCGACGCCGACCTTGCCCAGAACGCTGCGCAGCAGGGTGAAATGCTCGATCCCGTAGCGCTGCGTCATGATCGGGCCGCCGAGCAGCATGATCGCGCCGCCGATCGTGTTTCCGATCAGGAGTGCGGCGACGCCCTCTGTGAAGCCCACCATCAGCGCGGTGGCCCCGCCGATGAGGAAGGCCCACGTGGCGATCGCCAGGCTCACGTTCAGCCAGGTGAAGTCCCAGAAGCCCCAGAGACGTTCGTTCTCCGTGACGGGAAGAGAGCCGAGCGTGCTCTCGACCTCGACCTGCGATTCGACGGACTTGTTCACAGTGCAGCCACCCCCGCTCCTACTGCGCAGATGGCGAGAGTGACCGCCACGAATATCGCGAACTGCTTCCCCGTCAGTCGGCGGTGAACGGGGGAGTCTGCTTCCAGGGTGGTCAGTATCAGCATCCGTCGGTCGAGTTCCCTGTCGAACTCGATCGCGTTCGATTCAATCGTCACGTGCGGCTCCACATCTTTGTCAGCCAGTGTTCCGGGGATGACGCATTCGACCATTCCCGGGGCTTCGGATCGTCGGTCCCGATCCGATGTGTCACTGTATGCGGAATCTGCGGCAGAGGCGAGCGGGATCCATCCGATATCGTGCAGAAACCTTGGGAATCATCGAGATAATGATGGATACTCGATCAGATGAGATTCATAATCTCGGCAATAGTGATATCGATCGGCTGAACTAACGGAAATGCGGACGGAAGCGATCCGTCTCGAGAGTAGGGGAGACATGGGCACCCGCATCGATCCCCGCGTCTATCAGGAGCTGCGGGAGAACGGCCGTATGAGCTTCTCCGAGCTTTCTCGCCGGACCGGCGTGCCGCGAGCCGTGGTGAGCGCCCAGGTGCGCGCCGAACTCGAGAGCGGGAACCTTCGGATCGTCGCCTCGGTGAATCCCGGGCTGCTCGGCTACTCGACGCTCCTGCATCTCGGGATCCGCGTCTCGGGCTCGACCGCTCGTCTCATCGAGACCCTTCGGGAGACGCCCTCCGTGGTGTTCCTCTCCCGCTGCGCGGGCGCCCACGACGTCGTCGCCGAGATCAGGGGGCGCTCTCGGGCGTCGCTGCGCGGACTCATCTCCACGATTCGAGCCGTCCCCGGTGTTGCCGCCGTTCGGGCCCTGAGCTACGAGAGCGTACTGAAAAGCCCCCTCCGCGTATCGTCGAAGCGCGAGAGGCTGTCGGACATCGACCTCGACGACCGGATGATCATCTTCCTGCTGCAGCAGGACGGCCGGATGAGCTTCGACGCGCTCGCTCAGCAGACGCGTCTGAGTCCGGGACGGATCCGGGCGAGGGTCCGCCGCCTCACCGAGTCGAAGATCCTCTCGATTCGTGCAGCGCGGGGCAGATCCAGCGGCACCGCGGAGACGACAGTCGGCGTCGGAATCTGGGCCGCCTCCGATCGGGCCGCCGCCATGATAGCCGCGATCCCCGGCGTCGAGTTCCTGGCGGCTGCTCTCGGGGAGTACGACTTCGTCGCTCAGATCTCGGCTCCGGAGCCGGTGCGGGCGGCGGGAGTGCTCGAGAGACTGAGGTCCTGCGATGATGTCGCGGCGATCGAGAGCTGGGCGCACCTGGATATCGTTCGGGAGCGGGACGACGTGACCGGCACGCCGCACTAGCGGTCGGCTACTGCGCCGTGTAGCCTCCGTCGACCAGATGAACGCCTCCGGTGATGAACGAGGCGGCATCGCTGGCCAGGAAGGCGATCAGGTGGGCCACCTCCTGCGGTTCTCCGAGCCTGCCGAGGGGATGCTTCTCGGCGAGCAGCATCTTCGTCTCGCCCGGATCCTGATCGAGGATCGCGGTCTCGATGAACCCGGGGGCCACCGCGTTGACGCGGATGCCCTGACCGGCGTACTCGAGGGCTGCGGCGCGGGTGAGTCCCGCGACGGCGC
>JAPSIU010000158.1 GCA_031178565.1 Leucobacter sp.
GGCAGACGAAGGAGGTCCTCGGCACGGCCGCCGTGCGCGCCATCGTCTCGCGCGCCATCACCCGTGGGCTCGACGAGCGCTACGCCTCCGCCAAGAAGCACGACCGCACGCAGACGGCCGCGCTGCTCGAGAAGATGGTCTCCGAGATGAAGTCGCGGATCGCGCTGCGCGCCCAGCGCGACACCGCGAGGCGCAAGAGTTCGCTGGAGAGCTCGTCGCTGCCCGCGAAGCTCATCGACTGCCGATCGAAGAACGTGGCCGACACCGAACTCTTCATCGTGGAGGGCGACAGCGCGCTCGGCACCGCCCGCCCGGCCCGCGACAGCGAGTTCCAGGCCCTGCTCCCGATCCGCGGCAAGATCCTGAACGTGCAGAAGGCGTCGGTCGCCGAGATGCTCGGCAACGCGGAGTGCGGTGCGATCATCAAGGTGATCGGCGCGGGATCGGGCCGCGACTTCGAACTCGACTCGGCGCGCTACGGCAAGGTCATTCTCATGAGCGACGCCGACGTCGACGGGGCGCACATCCGCACCCTGCTGCTCACGCTGTTCTTCCGCTACATGCGGCCGATGCTCGAGGCCGGACGGGTGTACGCCGCCGTGCCTCCGCTGCACCGCGTGATCGTGCAGCACTCCGGACGCAAGCCGAACGACGTCATCTACACGTACAGCGAGCGGGAGTTGAACCAGCTGCTCGCCGATCTGCGCAGACGCGGGAAGAAGCACCAGGAGCCCATCCAGCGCTACAAGGGCCTCGGGGAGATGGACGCCGATCAGCTCGCCGAGACGACGATGGACCGAGAGCACCGGACGCTGCGCCGCGTGCGGGTCGAGGATGCGCACGCCGCGGCCCAGATGTTCGAGCTGCTGATGGGCAACGAGGTGGCGCCGCGCAAGGAGTTCATCATCGACAACGCCGACGACCTCGATCGGGAGCGCATCGACGCCTAGCCTCGGCCGGGCGCCGCTCCCTGATGCGGGGCTACGGGAGGTAGGCCCACACGAGCGCCCCGCTTGAGAGGGCGAGCATTCCCAGGCAGTTCAGCCAGAAGGAGGATCCGACGAATCTCGCGCGAATGTGCGCGGCCGCGGCGCAGAGGAAGTAGCAGACGACCCCGACGTTCGCGGCGAATCCGACGCCCGGCAACCAGAGGCCCGCCGTCAGCCCGGCGACCGCGACGAGCTTGATCGCGATGAGGCACCACCACCAGTCCCTGGGGAACCCGACGCCGTCGAGGCAGTCGCGGATGAACGCCGGCGGCTTGAGCGACAGGAGCGCGTCGCCGAGTACGACCGCGGCGAGCACCGCCTGCGGCCACCAGGGGTCGGGGAGCAGCAGCATGGTCATCTTCCCTCCCGGGGTTCCGCGATTGCCGCGAAGGCGCAACGCAGTTGTTCGAGGATCGGTCCCGCGTCGAGCGCGCCCTGCCGTCCACTGGAGGCGAAGAGCACGCCGAGGTAGGCGAAGTACAGCGCGGACTCGGCGCGATCCAGACGCGCGTCCGCGTCTCGACCGGAGATGAACTCCCCGTCCGCGGCGAGCATCTCTCTGAACGCCCCCCGCAGGAGATCCGCGAGGGACCCGAATGTCTCGGAGCGGTACGCGCCGCTGACGAGGATCGCCGCGTAGTGGCGGGACAGCTCGGTGTGCTCCACGAACAGACGGACGAAAGGCGCGACCAGCTCGACGCATCGTTCAGCGGCACCGGGGCCGGCCTCGCCGCCCCGGTGCGGCAGTTCGCGGGGAGCCGAGCCGGGGGGAGTGCTCGCGGAGTGCTGGATCGACGCGATACGGGTGTCGAACACCTCGACCAGCAGAGCCGGCTTGTCGCCCACGCCCATCACCGTGCCGATGCTCGCGCCCGCCTTCGCGGCGATCGCGCGCACGGTCGTCCGTTCGTACCCCGATTCGAAGAAGCACGCCTCCGCGGCGCGCACCACTCGCGCTCGCGTCGCACGCCGCGCCCGGGTGCGGGCGGATTCTCCCGACTGATCGAGATCTGCGTGAACAAGTTCATTGAACATGTTCAAGATTCCAGCACGACGGAATCGATCATTCGATTGAGGCGCAGCGAGCCGCCCGACCCGTACGCTGCACACCATGACCGCCGCACTGCTCTCAGACGACCGCCCGGCACCAAGCGCCCGGAGCGCACGGCACCGCAGACCCGGCGGATCCCGGATCCGCCGCTGCACCGCACTCGTGCTGCTCGCGCTGCCGGCCCTCCTCGCATCATGCGCTCCCGTTGCGCCGGGTGACGCGAGCATCGGGACCGGGGGAGCCGCGGGACCCTCGGAGCCTCCGCCCGCGACCGCGCCCGCCGAGAGCCCGGCGGAGGCGCCCGCTGCGGAGGCGAGCCCGGAGCAGGGGGCCCCGACGAACCCGGGGTACGACCAGGGCGAGCTGGACGAGCGCCTGCGCTCGGCCGCGTGGTCCGACGACGTGAAGGCCGCGGAGACCCTCATCGCGTGGGGCGCCGATGTGAATGCGAAAGACGATACGGTCCAGTCCGCGTACCTCATCGCGACGAGCGAGGGACACCTCGAGCTGCTGCGCCTGACCCTCGCGAACGGCGCCGACGTGCACGACCTCGACAGCTGGCACGGGACCGGACTCATCCGCGCGGCCGAGCGGGGGCACTGGCGGGTCGTCGGCGAACTGATCCGGGCGGGCGTCCCGCTCGACCACGTGAACCGAGTCGGCTACCAGGCCATCCACGAGGCGGTGATCTTCGGACGCGACGACGAGAGCTACCACGCCACCGTTCGCGTGCTCGTCGCGGGAGGCGCCGACTTCTCCACACCGTCCATGAACGAGCGGCAGACGCCGCTGCAGATGGCCTACGCCAAGGGCTTCCCGCGGCAGGCGGCCCTCCTCGAGCGGCTCACGACCGAGCCGCTTCCGCAGGACCCCGGCGCCGCGCTCCTCTCGGCCGCCGAGGCGGGGGATCCCGACGCGGTCGCGCTGGCACTGCGCGCGGGAGCGGCGCCGGATACCCGGGATGCGAGCGGCCGCACCGCGTCGGAGATCGCCGAGGAGAGGATGCACCCCGCCGCAGCGCAGCTCCTCCGCGCGCTCGGCGGGTAAACGCTCCGCGGAACCGGACGTACCGCGGGTGCCGTCCGCTACGGCGCGACGCCGACGAACGCGGCCGCGCCGTCGATCGGCTGGCCCGACCCGTCGCGCTTGCCGAGCTCGGTCGGAAGCTTGCGGGCCGTGCCGTCCGCGGCCAACGCGCGGGGCTGGCCCGTGCCGACCCAGGCGCAGGCGATCTGGTCCTCCCACTTGAGGAAGCGCTGCGCTCGGACCCCGCCCGTGGCGCGACCCTTCGCGGGGAACTCCGCCCAGTCCGAGATCTTCGCGGTCGCGACGTCCGTTCCCGGGAGTGTGATGGAGCTGTCCGCCACCGTCACCACGCGGGCTTCGACGCCGGTCGGGATCGCGGTCGCGAAGACGACCCGCGCATCCGCCCCGAGTTTCATGCCCGACATGCCGCCCGCGGGCCGACCCTGGGGGCGCACCGATGCGGTCGGGAAGCGCAGCAGTTGGGCATCGCTCGCGACCACGGCGAACTCCGCGCCATCGGGCGCGGGGAACGCGGCCACCAGGCCGTCTCCGCTCTTCAGCCCGATGACCTCGAATTCGGGTTTCGCGGGCAGGTCGGAGAGCAGCACGCGCTTCACCGTGCCCTCCGCGGTGAACAGGCCGATCGGGATCTCGGCCGCGGACGCGTCGAGCGAGACGAGTCCGACGACACGCAGCTTCTTGTCGGCGATGCCGATGTAGTCGGCGAGCTTGACACCCGCGGAGAAGGCGACGCTCGCTGCGGGCACGAGCGGGAGGTCCACCGGTGTGAATCGGTGGAGCGTACCGTCCGAGAGGATCGCGCCGAGTTCGCCGCGCACCGTCCCGTCGACGACGGCCATCACGGCACCGTGCTTCGTCGCCCGCGATGCTCCCCGCGGCGACTCGCCGGCCTCGGGATCCCGATCCAGCCGGAGCGCCCGCCCGGTGACCGAGAGGAGGACCGTGCACGGGCTGTCCGCCACCTCCAGCGCAGCTGCGCCGGACGCGGCCCTCGCGGGGCGGGCGACGGCGCCGGTGAGCACCGTGCGGCGCGGGGTGCCGAAGGCCTCGGCGGCCTGGTCCAACTCCCCGGAGACGACGGCGCGCAGCCGCTCCTCGCTGCCCAGGATCTCGAGCAGACGCTCGATCTCCGCCTGCAGTTCGTCGCGCTCGGCCTCGAGCTCGACCCGGGAGAACTTGGTCAGGCGCCGCAGACGAAGCTCCAGGATGTACTCGGCCTGCGCCTCGGAGAGGTCGAACACCTGCATGAGCCGAGTCCGCGCCGTCTCGGCGTCGTCGCTCGTGCGGATGAGCTGGATCACCTCGTCGATGTCAAGGATCGCGATGAGCAGGCCCTCGACGAGGTGCAGGCGTTCGCGTCGTTTCCGCAGCCGGAACTCCGAGCGACGCCTGATCACGGATATGCGGTGATCCAGGAACACCCGCAGCATCTCGCGCAGACCGAGCGTCTGCGGCTGCCCCTTCACGAGTGCGACCGAGTTGATGCTGAACGAGTCCTCGAGCGGCGTGTAGCGGTAGAGCTGCTCCAGCACGCCCTCCGGCGAGAACCCCGTCTTGAGCGAGATGACGAGCCGCAGCCCGTTCTTGCGGTCGGTGAGGTCGGCGACGTCGGCGATGCCGGAGAGCTTCTTCGACTCGACGCCCTGCTTGATCTTCTCGATCACGCGCTCGGGCCCGACGAGGTACGGAAGCTCCGTGACGACGAGTCCCGTGCGGCGCGGGCCGAGCTGCTCGACCGAGACCTTCGCCCGGGTGCGGAAGGCGCCGCGGCCGGTGCGGTAGGCGTCCTTGACGCCGTCGAGGCCCACGATCGTGCCGCCGCCCGGCAGGTCGGGCCCTGGGATGAACTCCATGAGCTCGTCGACCGTCGCCTCCGGGTGGTGCAGCAGGTGCTTCGCCCCCTCGACGACCTCGACGAGGTTGTGCGGGGCGAGATTCGTGGCCATGCCCACCGCGATGCCGCTGGCCCCGTTCACGAGCAGGTTCGGCACCGCCGACGGCAGCACGTCGGGCTGCATGATCTGGTTGTCGTAGTTCGGCACGAAGTCCACGACGTCCTCGTCGAGCGACCCGGTCATCGCGAGGGCGGCTCCGGCCAGGCGCGCCTCGGTGTAGCGGGACGCCGCCGGACCGTCGTCGAGCGAGCCGAAGTTGCCGTGCCCGTCGACGAGGGGCAGGCGCATCGCGAAGCCCTGCGCCATACGCACGAGCGCATCGTAGATCGAGGCGTCGCCGTGCGGGTGCAGCTTGCCCATGACCTCCCCGACGACGCGGGCCGACTTCACGTGCCCCTTCTCCGGCCGCAGGCCCATGTCGGTCATCATGAACAGGATCCGGCGCTGCACCGGCTTCAGCCCGTCGCGCGCATCGGGGAGGGCGCGGGAGTAGATCACCGAGTAGGCGTACTCGAGGAACGATCCCTCCATCTCCTGCGAGATGTCGATGTCTTCGATCCGCTCGCCGGCCGCCTCGTGCGCGACGAGCGCGGTCTCGGAGGAGGCGGGGGCGGGGGAGTCGTCTGCGGGAGAGGCACCGGGCGCTTCGGTCATAATGGACTTCATGCTACCGACAGCCACCGACAACGGTGCGAGGCTTGCCGCGATTCTGCCAAGCGGGATCGCGGCGGTCGCGAAGGGGCTCGGAGGCGATCCCCTCGGGACCCTGGACGCGGCCTTCGGAGCCGCGGATCCCGGGAGCGGGGGATCCGCTTCACCGTCCGCCGAGGAGGCGCTGCGGCGGCTTCCGGCCATCCGGTCGTTCGTGATGGTCGTCGTCGACGGACTGGGGCACGCGAATCTCGGCGCCCGCGCGGGGCACGCCCCGGTGCTGTCCCGGCTGCAGCGCCGCCGCATCGAGACCGTCGCCCCGTCGACGACCGGGGCGGCCCTCACGAGCCTCACCACGGGGCGTCTCCCCGGCGAGCACGGACTCGTCGGCTATCGCATCAGGCACCCCCGTCTGGGCCTCGTGACGACGCTCAAGGACTGGCAGGGCATCGAGGACCGCCGCGCCTGGCAGCGGGCGGTGCCGCTCTTCGACCTCGCGGCCCGCACCGGGGCTCGCCCCGTCGCGATCGGGCGCCCCGCGCACGCGGTCGGCGGGCTCACCGAGGCGATCCTGACCGGCGCCGAATACCACCCCGGGCAGCGCATCGAGGACCGCTTCGCCGTCGCCTCGCGGCTCGTGCGCGGGCCGGATCCCGTCGTGGCGTACCTGTACGTCGACGAGCTCGACAAGGTCGCGCACGACCAGGGATGGCAGAGCGCCGCCTGGGTGCGCCGGCTCGAGCAGCTCGACGCGGCGCTCGAGGGCCTCCTGCGCGGCCTGCCCGGCGATGTCGGCGTCGTGGTGACCGCCGATCACGGCATCGTCGACGTCGCCCCGCACCAGCAGGTGATGCTCGACTCCGATCCCGGTCTGCTGCGCGATGTCATGGAGATCGGCGGCGAGCCGCGCTTTCGGTCGCTCTATCTGCGCGAGGGGGCCGATCCGGCAGCCGTCGCGCGGGAGTGGGCGGC
>JAPSIU010000159.1 GCA_031178565.1 Leucobacter sp.
GTGCCCGCCGCCGGCCGCCCAGCCGGGCACTCCCTCAACGTGGTCTGCGACCTCACGATCGCGAGCCGCGAGCACGCGAGGTTCAAGCAGACCGACGCCGACGTCGGCTCCTTCGACGCCGGCTACGGCAGTGCCTACTTCGCGCGTCAGGTGGGCCAGAAGAACGCGCGCGAGGTGTTCTTCCTGGCGAGGGAGTACGACGCCGACCGTGCCCGCGACATCGGGGCGGTCAACGAGGTGGTGCCCCACGCCGAGCTCGAGCGGACCGGGATCGAGTGGGCGCGCACGATCCTCGGCAAGTCTCCGACCGCGATCCGCATGCTCAAGTACGCGATGAACGCGGTGGACGATGGGATCGTGGGCCAGCAGCTCTTCGCCGGAGAGACCACGCGTCTCGCCTACGGCACCGACGAGGCGGTGGAGGGACGCGACTCGTTCCTCGAGAAGCGCGAACCCGACTGGAGCCCCTTCCCGTACCACTACTGAGGCGTATCACCACCGAATGCCGAGCGCCCCTCGGCCCCGCCGCCGGCCGATGCTTCGCGGGAGGTACCCTGGAACGGTGACTGCGCCAAACGGACTCCGCGCGATCCCGACAGAAGACCGGGCCTGGCTGCTCGCAGCCCTCGCCGACGCCCTCTCGGGCGGCGCTCCCGTAGTGCCGGTGCAGGCGGGAACCCCGCCCGAGGCCGTCGCCGCGCTGCAGCAGGAGACGCTTCCCGAGGGGACGGCGCTCGTCGTGCGCACCTCCGGATCCACCGGCGTGCCGAAGGCCGTCGCGCTCTCCGCCGATTCCCTGCGAGCGAGCGCGGCGGCGACGCACGAGGCCTTCGGCGGGAACGGTCAGTGGCTCGTCGCGCTTCCCCCGCACCTCATCTCGGGACTGCAGATGCTGGTGCGCAGCGCCGCGACCGGCCTCGCCCCGGTCTTCTTCGACGGGGCCTTCGAGCCCGCTGCGCTGCTCGAGGTCGCTGAGAACATGGAGGCGCCGCGGCGTTACGTTTCGCTCGTGCCGGTGCAGTTCTCCCGGCTGCTCGACCTCGCGGAGCGGGATCGTGACGCGGCCGAGGTCGCGCGCCGATTCGACGCGGTGCTCGTCGGAGGTCAGGCGGTCCCGCTCGGTCTGCGCAGCCGCGCCCACGAGCTCGGGATCGCGCTGAAGCGCAGTTACGGCATGACGGAGACCTCCGGCGGCTGCGTCTACGACGGCGTCGAGATCGGCGACACCCGCGTGCGCGTGCGCGACGGCGAGGTGCAGCTCGCGGGGTCCGCGCTCGCGCTCGGGTACGTCGGCGATCCGGCGCTCACCGCGTCCCGCTTCGTGGAGGACCGGGGGCGCGACGGCGCTCGCACGCGCTGGTACCGCACGGGCGACGCGGGCGAGCTGCTCGGCGGCATGCTCACGGTCACCGGCCGGCTCGACCGGGTCGTCATCTCGGGAGGCGTCAACGTGTCGCTCGACGAGGTGGAGCGGGTGGCGCGCGAGTTCGCCGGGTGGTCGAGCGCGGTGGCGCTCGGATCTCCGCATCCGGAGTGGGGCGAGCGCGTGGCGCTCGTGGTCGAGACAGCGGACGGAGCGGCCGGGTTCGACGAGGTGCGGGCCGGGATCCGCGAGCGCCTCGGCGCCGCCGCAGCCCCGGAGTGGGTGACGGAGACCGAGGAGATCCCGAGGCTCGCGGGGGGAAAGCCCGATCTGCGCGCGATCGAGCAGTGGCTGGGGCGCGTGCGCGCGAGCTTCCGCGAGGTGCGGGCGGCGGGAGAGTAGCCTCCCGGGCGCATCGCCGGGCCACGCCGGCGAATATCCGCGACGACTTGAACATTCCCATTAGGCACACTAACCTTCATCACAGACAAGTTCGTGTGACAAGGGAGTCAAGAAGATGACAGTTTCGACTCGGCGCACCGAGGCGGACCAGAACACGCTCGCCGCCGGAGCCATCAACCTGCCGGAGCTCGTGTTCACCGCGCTCGCCACCCTCGCACCGTTGACGCTCGTCGCGGCGGTGATGCCGCTGCACTTCCTCGTGGGCGGTGACGCGGTTCCGGGCGGCTACCTCGTGGCCGCGGCGATCATGGCGCTCTTCGCCGTGGGTCTCAACGCCGTGACCCGATATCTGCGCAGTCCGGGGGCCTTCTACGCCATCATCACCCGTGGTCTCGGACGGCCGATCGGGGGGCTCTCGGCGACGCTCGCGGTGCTCGCGTACAACTCGCTGCAGATATCGACCTACGGCGCGATCGGGGTCTACGCCGCCGACAGTGTCGCTCGCTGGTCGGGCGTGCAGCTGCCGTGGTGGGCCTACGGCGTCGTGACGCTGCTGATCGTCGGGTTCCTCGGCGCCCGCGGGATCACGGCGAGCGCGAAGGTGCTCGGCACCGTGCTGGTGCTCGAGATCCTCGCCCTCATCCTGCTGGCGATCGCGGTGCTGGTCTCCCCGGACATCGCGGGCGTCCCGCTCGAGGTCTACACCCCCGCGACGGTGCTGCGCCCCGAGAGCCTCGCGATGTTCGCGCTCATCTTCGGCGCGTTCATGGGCTTCGAATCGACGGCCATCTACTCCGAGGAGGTGAGGGGCGGCGCCCGCACCGTCCGGCGCGCCACCTACATCGTGGTCGCCTTCATCGGCGTGTTCTACAGCCTCATGGCGCTTGTGATCGTCGCGGCCTACGGTGCGGGCGGCATCGGCGAGGCGGCCGGCAACGACACGGCGGGGCTCGTGATCGCACTGTACGAGCGCTTCACCAGTCCGCTCGTGTTCGAGATCGTCAATGTGCTGCTCATCCTCAGCGCCTTCGCCGCGCTGCTCGCGTTGCACAACGCATCCAACCGCTACGTCTACACGCTCGGGAAGGAGGGCATCTTCCCCGCTCGACTGGGGCGCACCGATCCCCGGACGAAGGCGCCGCGCAACGCGGGCCTCCTGCAGAGCGCCGCCGCGCTGATCGTGCTGCTCATCTGCATCCTCGGGAACGTCGATCCGTACAACGTCCTGCTGCTCGTGGGCAGCGCGGTCGGCTTCCTCGCGATCATCATCCTCTGGGCGCTGTGCTCGCTCGCGAGCCTCGTGTACCTGCGGCGGAACCACCCGCAGGTGAACCTCTGGAGCTCGCTCATCGCCCCGGGTCTCGCGTTCGTCGGGCTCACCGCGATGACGGTCATCGTGATCATCAACTTCGATCTCTACTCGCTCGGCGATCCCGTGATCAACGTCATCGTCGCCGTGCTGATGGCCGTCGCGGTCGTGGGCGGGGTGTGGCGCACGCTGGCGCTCCGCAGGGGCAGCCCGGCGGTGTACGCGGCCCTGGGGAACGCGGCGGAGCATCAGGACGACGATGACGACCCCGAGGGGTCCGGAACCGCTGCGGCGGAGGAGGGAGCACGATGACGGCGAACGACACGGCACGCGAGACGGAGGGCTACCGGCCGGTCGACCTCCGGGAGTTCACCAACGCTCCCGCGAGCGTACTCGACGATCCTCACGAGATGACCCTCGGGGACCGGGTGCTGCACGGCATCCCCTTCGCATTCGGCGACCAGGACTCCGCGCTCGTGCTCGCGAAACCGGGCGAATCGCAGGAGGTGCGGATCGGCGCCGACGCGACGTGGCTCGTGTTCGCGCACGCGGTGCTCGAGACGGACCTCTACGAGGGCGGCTCGATCGGCGAGCCCGTCGGGGCGTACGTCGTGCGCTACACGGACGGATCCGATGTCGACGTGCCGCTGCGCCAGCGCTACGAGGTCGGACCGACGCCGCGGAAGTGGCTGGGGCACGTCACCCCGCTCGACTGGGGGCAGACGCCGTTCCTCGCGGTCAACGACGCCGAGCACGAGCTCATGGATCGCGTCTGCGGCCGGTACGACGATGCCGGAGCCCGGCTCGTGGAGATCGAGGATCCGCAGTCCCGCGTGCCGTACATCCTGCCGTACCGCTTCTACCTCTGGGGCTGGCGCAATCCGCATCCGGAGAAGACGGTCGAGCGGGTCGAGGTGCGCGGCGGCGAGCGTCACACCCTGATCGTCGGGGCGATCACGCGCAGCCTGCTGGAGGAGGAACCGCTGCACAGAGCCGTGGCGCGCGAGATGCTCGTGCGGTTCGAGGGCGGAGAGCTCGACGAGCAGGTCGAGGTGCGGGTGGACCGCGGCTTCGCCACGCACACGTACCTGGTCAACCGGACGAGCGGGCGGAACGGCCCCGGCGCGCACGGCTGGGGGCATCCCCGCTCCGACGCCTCGGTCGGGTACACGCGGGTCGCGGCCTCGGGCTCGGCAACCGTCACGGTCCTCCGGGCGGGGGAGCCGCTCGCGTCCTTCCGCTGGGGCGAGCTCGTCGAGCGCGGCGCCCTCAGCCCCGCCGACGGGATCTCTGTGGAGCTGCCCGCGGCGGATCGCGCCTGGGTGACGGGCGAGGTGCGCGACGCCGACACCGGGCGGCTCATCGCCTGCCGCATGCGCTTCGAATCGGTGGACGGCATCCCCTTCGCCCCGTACGGCCACCACGCGCACATCAACTCGGACGGCGGCACCTGGAACCTCGACATCGGGGGCGACGTGCGCCTCGGGGCCGCGACCTATGCCTTCGTCGACGGGCGCTTCGAGGGCTGGCTGCCGGAGGGCCCCGTCGTGGTCGAGATCTCTCGAGGCTTCACCTACCGGCCGATCCGGCGCACGATCGAGGTCGGCCCCGACGCCCGCCGATTCGACTTCGAGCTGGAACGCGTCTTCGATCCGCTCGCGCGCGGCTACGCCGGCGGCGACACGCACGTGCACTTCGTCTCCACGAAGGGCGCGGAGCTGGAGGGTCGCGCCGAGGATCTGCAGGTGGTGAATCTGCTGCAGACGCAGTGGGGGCACCTCTTCACGAGCACGGAGGAGTTCTCGGGCCGGCCGGAGTACTCGGAGGGCGGCGACACGGTGGTCTTCACGGGTCAGGAGAACCGCACCAACATGCTGGGGCACATCAACCTCCTCGGCCTGCGGGAGCCCATCATGCCCTGGTGCACGGGCGGCTCGGAGGAGGGCGATCTGGGCGGCGGCCTCGAGACCACTCTCTCGCGGTGGGCCGACGAGTGCCGCGCGCAGGGCGGCACGGTCGTGCTCGCGCACTTCCCCGTGCCCTACGGCGAAACCGCTGCGCTCCTCGCCACCGGCCGTCTGGACGCGGTGGAGACCATCGGCTTCGATCACTACAACATGGGCGAGTACTACCGCTATCTGAACGCGGGGTTCCGGATCCCGCTGGCCGCGGGTACGGACAAGATGACGGCCGAGGTGCCGATCGGGATGATGCGCACCTATGCCGCCGTCGAGACCCCCGGCGCATTCGACTACTGGGAGTGGTCGCGGGGCATCAAGCGGGGCGACACCCTGGTGACGAGCGGGCCGCTGCTGTGGGCGACGCTCGAGGGCCGCAGCGCGGGATCCACCGTGAGCGCGCGCGCCGGCGAGCGACTGACGCTCTCGATCGAACTCGAGACCGTGTTCCCGGTCTCCGAGATCGAGGTGATCGTCAACGGCGAGATCTCCGCGCGGATCCCGGTCCCGGCGGGAGAGCTCGGCCACCGCGTCGAGCACGAGCTCGCGATCGAGGAGGACAGCTGGGTGGCCGTGCGATGCTTCGGCAGCGACGAGGCCCGGCACCACGACACCTGGGACCGCTTCGTGTTCGCGCACACCTCGCCGATCTACATCGCGACCGCGGGCGAGTATCGCAGATTCGACGAGAGCACGCTGCGCAACCTGCTGCTGATCGTCGAGGGCGCGCGCCGTCACGTGCTCGAACGCGCCCGCACCGACTGGGGCGGCCGCACCACCCACCGGCACGGCCGCGAGGATCACCTCGCCTATCTCGTCGAGCCCTTCGACGAGGCGACCAGCGCACTGCACGCCCGCCTCGACTCCCGCTGACCCCTCAGAGAGGAATGACGACCACACCATGGAACAGACGTCCCTGATCTACCTGTCCGCGACCGAGGCGCTGCGGCGGTTCGCCGACGGATCCCTGCTGCCGTCCGAGCTGATGCGCGCGCTGCTGCAGCGGATCGAGAGCGAGAACCCGAAGCTCAACGCCTTCACCGCCGTGTACGCGGAGGAGGCGATGCGGGGCGCCGAGCTCGCGGACGAGCGGTACCGGGCCGGCACGGCGCGCCCGCTCGAGGGGGTCGCCCTCGCGGTCAAGGACAACGTACCGATCGCGGGGCACACCGTCACCTACGGCTCGAAGCTCTACGCCGACAACGTCGTGTCGACGACGCACCCCGGCGTCGCTCGGCTCCTCGACGCCGGCGCGGTCGTGATCGGGCGCACGACGATGCCCGAGTTCGGGGAGGCCGGCAACTGCTACACCCCGCTCTGGGGGGTGACGCGCAACCCCTGGAACACCGCGTACGGACCGGGCGGATCCTCGTCGGGGTCGGGCGTCGCGCTCGCCGCGGGCATGACGACCATCGCCGACGGATCCGACATCGGCGGCTCGATCCGCATCCCCGCCTCCTGCTGCGGCGTGTACGGCTACAAGGCCCCGTACGGGCGCAACCCCAACGACCTGCCGAACACCTTCGACCCCTACATGCATCGGCGCACAACATC
>JAPSIU010000160.1 GCA_031178565.1 Leucobacter sp.
CGCGCGATCGCGAGGGAGGCCGACGAGCCGCTGGGCACCGTCAGCTACTACTTCCCCTCGCTCAGAGGCCTGATCGAGACGACGATCCGGAACACGATGGATCGGCATCTGGCCTTCGCGGGCGAGTGGTTCGCCGGAAACGAGGGCAGTCCGGCGATCGACCTCGTCGTCGAGTGGTTCTCCTCGCGGAACGCGGAGGAGGATGACGTCGAGCGGGGGTACGTGCTCTACCTCGCCGCGATCTCCCAGCCAGAGCTGCGACCGCTCGCGGCCGAGTGGATCGGAGGGTACGTCGAGATCCTCGGCGGACTGCTCGGGGACCGCTCCTCGGCCGAGATGGTGGATGCCCTCATCGACGCCTGCTTCGTCCGCCGCATGCTGACGGGCGAGATGACCGAAGCGCAGCAGGCCTCGCTGCGGCGAAGCGTCGCCGGGATCCTGTGGGCGCACGGCGTCATCTCCGATTCGACCGCACGAGAGCATCGAGAGGGAGCTCATGAGTGATCTGCAAGTGGACCGCGTTCGGACGGCGGACGACACGTCGTCCCTGCTCGCGCAGAAGACCGACAAGTCGGAGTGGTGGAGGGCGGCGCTCGGGGAGTATCCCACCGGCGTGGCGATCGTCACCTCGCTGGACGACGCCGGAGCAGCGGTGGGAATGGTGGTCGGCTCGTTCTCCGTCGTGTCGGAGCATCCGCCGATGATCACGTTCATGCCGGCCCGGACCTCGACGACATTCCCGCACATCGAGGCGGCGGGGAGCTTCACCGTGAGCGTGCTCGGGGAGACGCATCGCGACCTCTGCCGCGCCTTCTTCCAGTCGACCGAGGATCGTTTTCGCGACGAGGACTGGATCCCGACGGGCTCGAGCGGACCGCGTCTGCGCGACGCGGCGGTCTGGTTCGAAGCCGGCATCTCGGCCGTGCACCCGGCGGGCGACCACTCGATCGTCGTCGGGGCGGTTCGCGATTTCGGCGTCGGCGACGGCGGGTCGGGTCTGCCGCTGCTCTTCCTGCGGGGCGGATACGGTACCTTCGCGTCCTCCTCGGGGAGCGTCACGCCCCGCGACGTCGGGCTCAACGTCCGCGAGGCCGATGCGCTCCGTCAGGCGGTGGAATCCGCCGCCGAGGAGCTCCGGGTGCAGTGCGGCTTCGCGACCGTCATCAGGGACAGCGTCGTCGTACTCGCGGCGTCGCGCGCCGGCGAATCGAGCGTGCCGCTGGTCGGCATGTCCTTCCCGTTCGCGGCGCCCCTCGCACCGGTTCTGGCCGCGTGGGCGCCGCCCGAGCAGGTGCGCCTGTGGGAGGAGGGCGCCAGGCACCTGCTCGGCATCGTCGATCGCGAGCACCTCGGAACGACGCTCGAGCGAGTCCGGGGCCGGGGGTACGCGCTCTCGGTCGGAGAGTCGCCGGGGCAGCCCTTCGACAGCGTCGTCACCGACGGGGAGTCGAGACGCTCGGACTACTCTCGCCTGTGGCATCAGATCGACCAGGAGATGAGAACGCTCGCGAACGCCGGAACCCGTGCGGCGCGCGCACTGCAGATCCCCATCTTCGACCCGGACGGCCACGCGCGCTTCGAGCTGTACCTCGGTCCGTTCCCCGACACCCTCGGCCCCGATCGGCTCGCGGAGATCCTCCGCCGAGCCAGGCAGCTGGTCGACGAGCTGTCGGCGGACCTCGACGGTGCGCCTCCCGCGGGCTATCCGGCGGTCTTCGAGGCTCCCCCCTCCCCGTAGCGGCCGGTGCGGCCGCGGTTCTCCGAGGCGCGTCCCGCTGCACGAACCGCCGATCGTATTTCGGCCGGGCGCACAACGACCCGCCCGTGGCCGGGTCGGCAGAATGAGGTCTCATGAGCAGGAGCGCACAGACCGAGACCGAGTCCGAGCCGGCGAGCGCGGGGATCGCGATCAGCGTCGAACCGCAGTCCGATGCGCCGCCAGCTCGGCGAGAGCGGGAGCAGCGCGAGAAGACGGCCTGGTGGCGCTCGGTGCTCGGGGAGTACCCGACGGGGGTGACCGCGATCACCTCGACCGACACGGACGGCGATCCGGTCGGGATGGTCGTCGGCACCTTCACGGCCGTCTCGGAGCAGCCGGCTCTCGTCGGCTTCCTGCCCTCCGCCGATTCGCGGACCTTCACCGAGATCCGCAGAAACGGCACCTTCTGCGCGAACGTGCTCGGGTACGAGCACGAGGACCTGTGCCGTCGTCTCGCCTCGCGCGCAGAGGACCGATTCGAATCCGCGCAGTGGGAGGACTCCGAGCTCGGCAACCCGAGACTCGTCGACGCGCTCGCGTGGTTCGAGGGGAGGATCGTCGACGTCACTCCCGTCGGCGACCACTTCTTCGTCGTGGCCGAGGTGACCGGCCTGGGGGTGGGCGACGGGAGCGCGGGCCTTCCGCTGCTGTTCCTGAAGGGCGGCTACGGCTCGTTCACGGTCCCGTCTCTCACCTTCGACATCCCCGGGTTCAGCGGGCAGTTGCGCGCGGCCGAGCGGGTGCGGGGCGTCGTGCAGCAGCTCGCCGACGAGACGGGGACGGAGTGCCTGCTCTCGACGCTCGTCGACGACTCGGTGCTCGTGCTCACGGCCGCCAACCTGCTGCCGACGCGGCCGACGAGCGGCCTCGTCGGCATGAACTTCCCCTTCGCGGCGCCCCTCGCCCCCGCGCTCGCGGCCTGGGGGGATCCGGAGCGGACGAAGCTCTGGGAGGAGGGATCGCGGCACCTGCTGGGGGCGGTGGACCGGCCCCTCCTCGCGAGACTGCTCGCCTGGGTGCGCGAGCACGGCTACGCCGTGACCGCCGGTGAGAACTCGGACGGCTTCGACGAGATCGCCAACGACCCCGCCGCCTCCAGGGTCGAGCTCTCGGGCGCCTGGAGCGCGGTCAAGGCCAGCGTGGAGCACGTGCTCGACGGCCGGGTGCCCGCCGCCCGGAACGCGGGCGGCGCGGAGGCCGTTCCGGTGACCTCGTTGCAGTTCCCGGTATTCGACGCCGACGGCAAGGCGCAGTTCGAGCTGGTGGTCTCCGGCTTCGATCCGCACCCCGCAGCGGACGCCTTCCGTGCGCTCGTCGCGCGCGGGAAGGAGGCCGCGGCGGCGCTCACCGGACTCCTCGGCGGTGTCATCGCCGACGATTCCCGGCGCTGAGCCGCCTCAGACGTGGGAGTGGTACGTGTTCCATTCCCAATCGGTGACCGAGCGAGCGTAGCCGGTGGCCTCTCGGAGCTTGAGCGCCGCGTAGATGTCGACGAACTCGGACCCGAAGGCGCTCGAGATCACCTCGTCGGATCGCAGCGCGGCGATCGATTCCTCCAGGCTGCGGGGCAGGCGTTCTCCGTGCTCGACGGGGGTGAGCCGGCGGGTGAGGCCGTCTCGCGCGGCGTGAAGCATCGCCGCGAGGAGCAGGTGCGCGCTCGCGCTGGCGTCGCCCGCGCGCAGCTCGACGCGCGTCGCCCTGCCGCGTTCCGCCGGGATGCGGAGATAGGTGTAGCGGTTGTCCTCTCCCCAGTTGGCCGAGTCGGGGGAGAGGCCCTCGCCGTGCAGACGCTTGTAGGAGTTCACGGTCGGGGAGCTGAATGCGGTCAGCGCCGCAGCGTGGGCCTGGAGCCCTCCGAGCACGTGCAGCATCGTGTCGCAGAGGGTGTCGCCGCCATCGAGAGCGTTCTCCTCCCCGTTCCACAGCGAGAGGTGGACGTGGAGGCTGCTGCCCTCCTCGCCCTGGAGCGGTTTCGCCATGAAGTTGGCGGAGTAGCCCTCGATCGTGGCGAGCTCCTTGAGCGCGGTCTTGAGGAGGAAGACGTCGTCGGCCGCGGCCAGGGCGGGAGCGTGATGGAGATTCACCTCGAACTGCCCGGGGGAGAACTCCCTGTTGAGAACGGTGACGTTGATCCCGAAATCGATGAGCTGGCGATGGATCCGCCCGAGGACGCCCCGGGGATCGGTGATCCGATCGATGGTGTAGGAGACCCCGTCGAGGCTGTACGGGGTGCGCGTCGCGCGCCCCGACGCGTCGCGCTCGAAGAGGTAGAACTCCGGCTCGCCCGCGGCGACGCCGGTGAGCCCGTGCGCGTCGGTCATCTCCTGCAGGCTGCGCTCGAGCTGTCCGCGCGCGCAGAGCTGAGACGGGGATCCGTGCTCCCGCAGCGTGGACATCAGCCAGACCGCGTCGGGTTCCCAGGGCGGGACGAAGGCCGACGAGGGGTCCACGCGGGCGTGGAGGTCGGGGTGGCCGGCGAGCTGCGGGAACTCGATCTCGTCGACCGGGACCCCGAAGAGGTCCTCCGCGACGCTCATCTTCGAGTACGCGATCCCGCCGAGGATCGACTCGAGCTCCGAGACGGGATACTGCTTGCCCCGCTGCCGGCCGAAGAGGTCGGTGTGGATGACGCGGATGATCTTGATCCCGCGTGCGAGCAGGCGCTCGAGGTGCTCGAGCCCGGCGGAGCGTTCGGCGGCGTGAAGCGTGTCTGTCATGGGTCGAGTCCTCGTTCTGATGCGGCCGGGTGCGATCCGAGCATCCGCGAGACCGCGGGGTCGGCCCGGGTTGTTCGGCGAGCTGATGTTGATTACACTACTATAAGTGTTTGTTAAAAGAAACAGCACCGGGGCCGAGGGCCGGCCCTGGAACCCCGGTTCGAGCACACGAAGGACAGGAACACCATGATCAAGCTCTACGACATCGATCACGTGAAGTTCGGCGTCGAGGATCTCGACGCCTCGCAGCACGCGTGGGAGGCGGAGTTCGGACTCGTCGCACGAGACAAGGAGCCGAACGAGGTCAGGCTCGCCGTCAACTACGAGCCGTATTCCATCGTCATCGAGAAGTCGGACGACCCGGGCATCCAGTACGCCGCCTACAATCTGCACCCCGATTTCTCGCTCGACGACGCGGAGAAGCATCTCAAGGAGGTGGGCGTCGACTACACGCGCAGCGATGAGGGGGTCTCCTTCCTCGACCCCGAGAACAACGGGGTCCGGTTCGTGCCCTATCGCCCGCGCACCGGCCAGGATCGATTCCCGATCACCTCCCGCACCAGCGATACGCTGCGCCCCGGCGGCTACCGCCGGCTGGGGCACGTGAACTACCTCGTGGCGAACGTCGACCGGATGGTGGACTTCTACACGAACGTGGTCGGGCAGCAGGTGGCCGACCGTCTCGGGAGCGATGCCGGCGCGTTCATGCGCGTCGGAGCGGATCACCACGTGAACGCGTTCGTGAACACCGGCACCTCGCACTTCCACCACGTCGCGTTCGACCTCGGGGACTGGGGCATGATCCGCAGCACCTTCGACCACCTCGCGCAGCACGACCGCGTGTTCCCCTGGGGCCCTGTGCGCCACGGTATCGGCGGCAACCTCGCCGGTTACGTGCGCACCCCCGAACTCGACTGCTTCATCGAGCTGTACTGCGACATGGAGCAGCTCGACGAACTGCACGAGCCGCGCGAGTTCCCCGACGACCGCCACTCCTCGAACGTATGGGGTATGCTTCCTCCGCGCTCGTACTTCCGGTTCGACGCCGATTCGATCGCGATGGAGCGCGAGAGCCACCGCGGAATCTACGAGTGATGCGTCGTTGAGGGTGAGGGGGCCGGCATGACCGCTGCGACGCCGCCGCCCGCGTCCGGGGGCGCCCGGGCGGTGCCGGCCGCGGCGCAGAGCGCGGACGACCGGCTGCGGCACCTGATCTCCGCCGCGCGCTCGGGCGGGCTTCCCCACATCCTCGGATCGGTGCGCCGCGCGCTCTCCGCCGAGGTGGCCTTCTTCGACATGAGCGGGAACGTGCTCTCGTCGGCGCCCGCGCGCACCCTCTGGGACTTCGAGCGTGTGCTGGCCGCGCATCGATCGGCCGCGCGGATCGATGTGTCGTTCATGGTGCTCCCGGTGGATATCGAGGGCGAGACGGTCGGGCTGCTCGCAGCGCGGACCGGCGACGACCCCCAGCGGCTCCTCCCGGTCGTGGTCGACCTGCTCGTGCTCGAGATATCGAAGCTGCGGGCCAAGCAGCTGGGCCAATCGCAGCTGCTCGCCACCCTGCTCGAGGACATCTTCACCAAGCGGGTCTCGGACGCGGACGCCGCCGCGCGCCTCATGCCGTTCGGGATCGATGCGCGCGAGCGCCACCGCGTGCTCGTGGGGTGGAACCCCGGGATGCTCCCGGGAGGGCAGCAGCTCTCGTGGGGGAGCATCTACTCGCTCGTCCGGGACCAGCCCGATCCGCTCGTGCGCGTGTGGATCGGGAATCAGATCGTGATGGTGGTCCCGGACGACGCCATGGTGTGGCGGTTGGCCGAGACGCTGCAGAAGCACCTGCGCGTCGGCGACCAGGACGCCGCCTCATCGGTGCGCGTCGGCGTCGGGCTCTCGCACGTCGGCACTCCGGGCCTGCGAGCCAGCTACTACGAGGCGCTCACCGCGCTGCAGGAGGGCGACGGCGTTCGCGGCGCGCGCCGCGCCGACCTCGCGAAGCTCTTCGTCATGACGAACACCGCCGACTCGCTGCGGGACATGGCGAAGGAGATCCTCGGCGCCCTGCTGGAATACGACCGGGCCCACGGCAGCGACCTCATGC
>JAPSIU010000525.1 GCA_031178565.1 Leucobacter sp.
CCCGCGATCTGGAGGGCAGCGACGAGCAGCTGCGACGCGGTGTCGACGAGCAGCTCGACGGGGCGCGCGAGGTCGAGCGCGCCGTCGACGGGGATCGCCGAGAAGCTCCGGGCGAGCCCCGCGAGGATGAGCTGGTAGCCGTTGCTGGCGAACAGGAGCGCGAGAGCGATCATCTGGAACAGGCGCGTGAACTGCGCGCCGTTGACGTTCATCTGCGGGTCGAACGCCTGCGCCAGCTGGAAGCCGCCGAACACGTCGATGAGCCCGCCGGCCGACTGCACGACCGCGAAGCAGGCCATCACGAGGAAGCCGAGGAGCGCCCCGGTGACGACCTGCAGCGTGAGGGCGAGGAGGAAGCCGCCGGTGTCGAGGCTCTCGTAACCCGGGGCCACCGTGCCGCTGAGGGCCAGCGCCACCCCGAGCGCGACCATCGCCTTGATGCGGGCGGGGAAGGCGCCGTAGGAGAAGGGCGGGGCGGTGAACACGAACGCGGTCGTGCGGACGGCGGCGAGTCCCGTGGCCTCGATCCAGGCGAAGTCGAGCAGCACCTGCATCTCAGCCGCCCGAGAGCAGGTGCGGGATGC
The DNA here is from genome assembly GCA_031178565.1 of Leucobacter sp. GTDB lineage: Bacteria > Actinomycetota > Actinomycetes > Actinomycetales > Microbacteriaceae > Leucobacter. Next base: position 585 of record JAPSIU010000525.1, read on the forward strand.
GGTCGAACATGGTGTGGGTGAAGGTGACCGCCTCGGCGATCATCCAGTGCCCGCACACGACGAGCGCGATCGCGACGGCGACGGCCTTCGGCACGAACGAGAGCGTGACCTCCTGGATCTGGGTGATCGACTGAAGAAGCGAGATGGCGAACCCCACCACGAGGGCCGTGATCAGCAGCGGGGCGGCGAGCTTGGCCGCGAGCATCACGCCCTCCATGCCGATGTCGAGGACGGCCTCGGGGTTCATGCGCCGTCCCCGCTCATCCGCCCGCTCCGTAGCTCTCCATGAGGGTGCGGAGGATGAGTCCCCACCCGTCGACGAGGACGAACAGGAGGATCTTGAACGGCAGCGAGATCATCACGGGCGGGAGCATCATCATGCCCATCGACATGAGCGCCGCAGCCACGACGAGATCGATGACGAGGAAGGGGACGAAGATGACGAACCCGATGATGAAGGCCGCGCGCAACTCGGAGATCATGAAGGCCGGGATGAGGGTGATCATCGGGACGCTCGCGGCATCCTCCGGGTTCTCGGCGCCCGCGAACCGCGTCATGAGCGCCAGGTCCTCCTCGCGTGTGAACGTCAGCATCCAGGTGCGGAGGGGATCGGCGCCGACCGCGACCGCGTCGGTGAACGTCAGCGAGCCGTCGACGTAGGGCTGCACCGCGACCGTGTTGATCTCGGTGAGCACCGGCCACATGACGAACAGCGTCAAAAAGAGCGCGAGACCTGCGAGCACCTGGTTGGGTGGGATCGTCGGCAGCGACAGGGCGTTGCGGGTCATCGCCAGCACCACGAAGATCTTCGTGAACGACGACATCATCAGCAGCAGCGCCGGGGCGACCGACAGCAGCGTGATGCCGATGAGGGTCAGGACCGACGACGACGGGGTGCCGTCGATGCCGTTGATGTCGACGGAGATGCCGCCGTTCGGCGGGGGCGTGATCTCGAGCGGCGCGCTCGGCGCGCTCGCGCTCGTCGCCACATCCACGCCC
>JAPSIU010000526.1 GCA_031178565.1 Leucobacter sp.
TTTGTAGTGCGCGTCGATGCCGAGCGCCTTGAGGGCCTCGAGCACCCACTCGTCGAGGTACGCGTAGGAATCGGCGAAGCTCATGCCGCGCACGAGTTCGCCCGGCACGTAGAGCGCGTAGGTGATGCACGCCTGCGGCTCCATGTACATCGCGCCGCCGCCCGAGATGCGTCGTACGATCTGGGCGCCGCGCGCCGCGGCCTGCTCCTCGTCGACCTCGTTCTTCACCGACTGGAAGCTGCCGATGAACACGGCGGGCGCGTTCCACTCCCAGATGCGCATGGTCGGTCCGCGAAGACCCTCGCCGACCGCGGCGGTGAGCACCTCGTCGAGTGCGGCGTTGAGTACCGGGGCGACGGGAGGTTCGTGCAGGATCTGCCAGTCGTAGTCCCGCCAGTGCGCGGCGCCGGTGATCGCGCGCCGGATGGCGATTCCCACCGACTCCGGCGTGAAGCCGAGCAGGTGGACCTCGCTCGGCAGGGCCTTCTGAATCGCCTCGCGGAAGTCCTCGATGGTGCTGTTCGGGTTGAGCCCCTCGACTGCGGCGTCGATGCATCCGAGCGCGTCGTCCGGTTCGAGGAAGAAGTCGCCCGAGAGTCGGAAGTCGTGAATACGACCGTCCTGCACCTCGAAGTCGACGACGACAAGCTTGCCGCCGGGAACCTTGTACTCACCGTGCATGCTCATGGCTTTAGAGTACGCCTAGATAGGTCGCACGGCGACCCGGACCAAGCGGGCGCGGAGCCCGTCGATCATCGATTCGATTCCGAGCTCGAAGGTGTGCTGCGCGCGGAGCGTATCGGCCTCGCCGACCAGGGAGCGCAGCACGGGATACTCCTCGCCGTCGGCGGGCTGCACCATCTGAACGGGGGCCACGAGGTCGAGCACGGACCCCATCACGAAGCTCTCGACGACGGTGAACACCGCGACGATCTCGTGCGGCGGCCAGCCGGCCTCCTGCAGGGCAGTCGCGATGATCTCGTATTGCCTCACGAGCTCGGGCGCCTGCACGGGGTTGGTGGTGAGCAGCGGGATGGTCTCGGGGTGCTTCACGAAGGCGTTCGCGTATGAGCGTGCCCACTCGGCGAGCGCCTCGTCCCACGGCAGGCGCTCGAACGCGCTGCAATCGATCTCCGCGACGACGCGGGAGCGCACGCGCTCGATGATGTACTGCTTGTTCGGGACGTGGCTGTAGATGGTCGGGGCGCTGATGCGGAGCCGCTTGGCGAGTTTCGCGAGCGTGAAAGAACCCATGGGCTCGTCATGGATCAGCGCGAGGGCGGCTTCGACGATGCGCTCCTCGGTAACGTGCTGGCGCACCGCGCGCGAGGGCGTCATCTCAACCTGCTCTCTCTCGGCTCGGTGCCCCCACGCTAGCACTCTGAACGAGGGTTCCGAATTTACTACCTAATGGTATTTGGAAATCCTAATCCTATTAGGTAGTGTGGGCCGCACATCCCGCCGACGGAGAGGACAGCCCGCGATGACGCAGCCGAGCCGCATGCTCACGGGAGCGATCCTCTGGACCGGGAGCGATTTCGCCGCCGCCTCCCTGCTGCTGCAGGGCTCTCGGATCAGCGA
>JAPSIU010000161.1 GCA_031178565.1 Leucobacter sp.
TCCACGATCACCGTGTCGGGGGCGTGGATCAGGACGACGTCCCCGGCACGGGGCGCGCGGTCGAGCAGGCGCTCGCCGCGCTTCCGGAGGACTTCGACGGTTCCGTCGTGGTGCTCTCGGGGGACGTGCCTCTCATCGACTCCGTCACCCTCGACCGGCTCGTGCGCGGTCACCTCGAGGGCGGGCGCTCCATGACGATGCTCTCGGCGATCTTCGAGAACCCCACGGGTCTCGGGCGCATCCTGCGGGATGCGAACGGCGCGGTCACGGGCATCGTCGAGGAGAAGGACGCCAGCGAGACCCAGCGGCGCGTGACCGAGATCAACGGCGGGATCTACGTCTTCGCCCGCCGGTCGGTGGAGCGGGCGCTCGCCGAGATCGACACGAACAACGCGCAGGGCGAGAAGTACCTCACCGACGCGGCGGCCCGGATCCTCGCGAGCGGCGGCGCGGTCGAGGCGATCGCGACCAACGACCCGTGGATCATCGCCGGCGTCAACGACCGTGCCCAGCTGGCCGAGGCCGGCCGCGAGCTCAATGCCCGGATCGTGCGCGAGCACCAGAAGGCCGGCGTCACCATCCAGGATCCGGCCACGACGTGGATCGACGCCGACGTCTCGATCCAGCCCGACACCGAGATCCTGCCGGGCACGTTCCTGCACGGCGCCACCTCGATCGCGAGCGGAGCCGTGATCGGGCCCGACACGACCCTCGTGGACTGCGAAGTGGGCGAGCGCGCCCGGATCCGCCGGAGCGAGGCGACCCTCGCCGTATTCTCCGAGGGCGTCCAGGTGGGGCCGTTCGCCTACATCCGTCCGGGCACGGAGCTGGGGGAGAACGGAAAGATCGGCGCGTTCGTCGAGACCAAGAACGCCAAGATCGGCGACGGGAGCAAGGTGCCCCACCTCAGCTACGTTGGCGACGCCAGGATCGGCGACGGGAGCAACGTCGGCGCGGGCACGATCTTCGCGAACTACGACGGTGTGCAGAAGCACCTCACCGAGGTGGGCGACGCGGTTCGCATCGGCTCGAAGAACGTGCTCATCGCGCCGGTTACGATTGAGGACGGCACGTACACGGCGGCGGGCACGGTCGTGCGGAAGAACGTCCCCTCGGGTGCGCTCGCGCTGAACGTGGCGCCGCAGCGCAACATCGAGGGGTGGGTGGCCGAGAACCGGCCGGGGACGAGCACCGCGGAGGCTGCCGAGCGGTCGCGGGGAGCGGACGCGCAGTGAGCGAAGAACAGCGGGAAGTATCTGAGATGAGGAACAGGCACCGATGAGCAAGATCGAGATGGCGGGGCAGAAGAAGCTCGTTCTGATTACGGGTCGGGCCTACCCCGAGCTCGCGGAGCAGGTGGCCTCGGAGTTGGGGGCCGAACTCGTGCCGACCGACGCGCGCACCTTCGCCAACGGCGAGCTGTACGCCCGGTTCGACGAGAGCGTGCGGGGTTCCGACGCGTTCGTGATCCAGTCGCACACGAATCCGATCAACGAGTGGCTGATGGAGCAGCTCATCATGGTCGACGCCCTCAAGCGGGCTTCGGCCAAGCGCATCACCGTGGTGGCGCCGTTCTACCCGTATTCCCGGCAGGACAAGAAGGGCCGCGGCCGCGAGCCGATCTCGGCCCGTCTCGTCGCCGATCTCTTCAAAGCGGCGGGTGCGGACCGCATCATGTCCGTCGATCTGCACGCGCCGCAGATCCAGGGCTTCTTCGACGGGCCCGTCGACCACCTCTTCGCGATGCCGGTGCTGCTCGAGCACTTCAAGAAGACGATCGATCGAGACGACCTCACCGTCGTCTCGCCCGACATGGGCCGCGTGCGCGTCGCCGACGTGTGGAGCGACAAGCTCGACGCCCCGCTCGCGATCATCCACAAGCGCCGGGACCCGCTCGTCCCGAACCAGGTCTCGGTGCACGAGATCGTCGGCGAGGTGAAGGATCGCTGGTGCGTGGTGGTCGACGACATGATCGACACGGGCGGCACGATCGCGAAGGCCGCCGAGGCTCTGAAGGCCAACGGGGCGCGCGGCGTGACGATCGCCTGCACCCACGCGATCTTCTCCGGCAAGGCGATCGAGCATCTCTCGCAGGACTTCATCGATCAGGTCGTCGTCACGGACACGCTGCCGGTGGGCGCCGAGAAGCGCTTCGACAAGCTGACCGTGCTGCCGATCGCGCCGCTCCTCGCGAAGGCGATCCACGAGGTCTTCGAGGACGGCTCGGTCACCTCGATGTTCGAGGGCGCGGCGTAGGAGAACCGTAGGGTAGACTATTCAGCTGTACTTCGGCGAGGGGCGCTTCGGCGCCCGTTATCGACGCGGGACGGACTCTTTCTCGGGCCCATCTTGCTGCGCGAGCATCGGCGAGACAACACCAATCCGGCGGGCCCGACCCGCCCCGTTTTGGGCGAGAGCCCGTCAAGGAGACACACACATGAGCGAGACCCACAAGCTTGCCGCCGCCACCCGCGAGAGCTTCGGCAAGGGCGTCGCGCGGAAGCTGCGCGCCGCAGGCAGGACCCCCGCGGTCGTCTACGGCCACGGCACCGACCCCGTCCACATCTCGGTCGAGACCCACCCGCTGGGCCTCATCGTGCGCCATGCCAACTCGATCATCGAGCTCGACATCGAGGGCCGCAAGGAGCTCGTGCTCGTGAAGGACGTGCAGAAGGACCCGGTGCGCCAGATCATCGAGCACGTCGACCTGCTCGTCGTGAAGCAGGGCGAGACCGTCGAGGTCGAGGTGCCCGTGCACGTGGTCGGCGAGTCGTTCGCCGGCACCAACACGCTGCAGGAGCTGAACACGCTCCACCTGAGCGTCCCCGCGACCTCGATCCCCGAGTACGTCGAGGTCAGCGTCGAGGGCCTCGAGGAGGGCTCGCAGATCCTGACCGGTGACATCGCGCTGCCGACGGGCGCGACGCTCATCGGCGACGCAGAGCAGCTCGTCGTGCACGTCGTGGTTCCCCGCGGCGCAGCCTCCGACGAGGAAGCGGAAGAGGCCGCGTCGGCCGAGTAGTCCGCACTCGTTCTTCCGGGCCCGTCGGGTCGGCGATTCACCGCTGATCCGACGGGCCGTTCGTCTGCTGCGAGAGGAATGTCGGGGGCACCTGCGACTATGGTCTTCGAGGGGCGGCGGATGTTCTGGCGTAGAAAACTGAAGGTGGAGGATCGCGTGTCGAGTGAGAGCTGGCTCATCGTCGGCCTGGGCAACCCCGGGGCGAAGTACGAGGCCACGAGGCACAACGTGGGTCAGATGGCGCTCGACGTGATCGCGGGCCGGATCGGTGCGCGGTTCTCATCGCACAAGACTGGATCGCGCGTCGCCGAGGGCCGCGCGCGCCCCGGGGGGCCGAAGCTGATCCTGGCGAAGTCGAACGGGTACATGAACACGTCGGGCGGGCCGGTGTCGGCGCTCTCCAAGTACTTCGGCGTGCCCCCTGAGCGCGTCATCGCGATTCACGACGAGCTGGATCTGCCGTTCGACTCCGTCAAGCTGAAGCAGGGCGGCGGTCACGGCGGTCACAACGGCCTGCGCGACATCGCCAAGGCGCTCGGCACCCCCGACTTCCTCCGCGTGCGCATCGGAATCGGTCGCCCGCCCGGTCAGCAGGATCCCGCGGATTACGTGCTCCGGCCCTTCGGCACCACTGAGCGGAGCACTCTGGGCGTCCTGCTGGAGGACGCCGCTGACGCGGCCGAGGCGCTGATCGACGACGGTCTGCTCGCGGCGCAGCAGCGCTTCCACGGAAGGGTCGCGAAGTGACGCTGCGCGGGGTCGACCGGCTGCTCGAGGCGTCCCCGTCGTTCGCCGCCGCGCTCGACGCGAGCGGTTCGGACACGGAGTTCGCCGTCTCGGAGGGCCTGCGCGCGCCGCTGATCGCGGGCCTCGTGCGTCGCCGTCGAGAAGCGGGAGACCGGGGCGCGCTGCTCGTCGTCGCCGCCACCAGTCGCGAGGCGGACTCGCTCCGCGCAGCCCTGTCCTCGCTGATCCCCGATGCGGTCGCCGCGGAGTTCCCCGCGTGGGAGACCCTGCCGCATGAGCGGTTGAGCCCGAGCGCCGAGACCGTGGGAAGACGGGCGGCCGCGCTGCGACTGCTGCGGGAGCACGACGGTTCTCGCCCGCTCATCATCGTCGCGTCGGTGCGAGCGGCACTGCAGCCGGTGTCGCCCCACGCCGCGAACGCCCAGCCGCTCCTGCTCCGCGCGGGCGAGGACTCCGTCGGGCTCGAAGCCGTCGCGAGAACCCTCGTGGAGCGCGCGTACACCCGCGTCGACATGGTCACGAGACGAGGCGAGTTCGCGGTGCGCGGCGGCATCCTGGACGTCTTCCCGCCCGAGGCCTCTCAGGCCGTCCGCGTCGACTTCTTCGGCGACGAGGTGGATCAGATCCGTCACTTCGCGGTCTCCGATCAACGAAGCGCGGGCGACCCGCTGTCCGAGGTCGAGCTCTGGCCGGCGCGCGAGCTGCTGCTCACCCCGGAGGTCCGCGAGCGCGCGGCGGAGCTGCTGCCGCAGTTCCCCGCGCTGAGCGCCCTGCTCGAGAAGATGAGCCAGGGGATCCCGGTCGAAGGGATGGAGAGCCTGCTCCCGCAGCTCGTGCCGGGGCTGCAGCCGTTGACGGCACTCCTCCCCGAGGGCGGGGCCGTGCTCGTGGCCTCTCCCGAGCGGGTCGCCGGCCGGGCCGTGAGCCTCGCCGAGACGAACCGCGAGTTCCTCGAGGCCGCCTGGTACGCCGCCCCCGCGGGGGCGGACGCCCCGGTTCCCGTCGACGACAGCGGCATGCTCTCGCTCTCCGACCTGCGCTCGGCCTCCGACGGGCGGCCCTGGTGGACCGTGTCGAGCTTCGTGCGCGACGAGACCGCGGGCTCCGACGAGGGCGTGTCGGAGGACCCCGAGGTCATCACCGTGCACGGTGGCCCGCTGCGGCACGCGGCTCCGGGCTCCGAGGCGACGGGATCCATGATCCGTCTGCTGAGCGATCGACTGGCCGAGGGCTGGCGCGCGATCGTCACCGCCCAGGGCGTCGGGCTCGTGGAGCGCGCGCGCGACGTGCTGGCCGAGGCCGGGGCGGCGGCGCGAATCGTCGACGAGCTGCCGGGTCCCTCGTCGAGCTCGGGTTCGGATGGCGGGCTCGAGGCCGGGGTCGTCTATCTCGTCGCGGGCACCGCCTGGTCCGGTTTCGAGAGCCCCGAGGCGAAGCTGCTGCTCGCGACCGAGGCCGAGTTCTTCGGCCGGGCGGTGAGCTCGCAGGCGGCGAGCGGGCAGAAGCTCGCGAAGCGACGCGGCAAGAACGTGGTGGATCCGCTCAAGCTCGTGGCGGGGGACTACGTCGTGCACGAGACCCACGGCATCGGGCGCTTCGTCGAACTGACGCAGCGGATGGTGCCCACGGGCATCGGGCGCGACGCGGGCAAGGCGCTGCGCGAGTACCTCGTGCTCGAGTACGCCTCGTCGAAGCGGGGCATGCCGAAGGACAAGCTCTACGTGCCGACCGATCAGCTCGACCAGCTCTCGCGCTACGTGGGCGGCGAGGCGCCCGCGCTCTCCAAGATGGGCGGCAGCGACTGGTCCAATGCGAAGACGAAGGCTCGGAAGGCGGTGCGCGATATCGCGGTGGAGCTGGTCAAGCTCTACTCGGCGCGCGTCGCTTCGAAGGGCCACGCCTTCTCGCCCGACACCCCGTGGCAGCACGAGCTCGAGGAGGCGTTCCCGTACGCCGAGACCCTCGACCAGCTCACCACGATCGACGAGGTGAAGCGCGACATGGAGCGGCCGATCCCGATGGACCGCCTCATCGCGGGCGACGTGGGCTTCGGCAAGACCGAGGTGGCGGTGCGCGCGGCCTTCAAGGCGGTGCAGGACGGCAAGCAGGTCGCGATGCTCGTACCGACGACGCTGCTCGTGACCCAGCACCTCGAGACGTTCCAGGACCGGTTCGCGGGCTTCCCCGTGCGGGTCAGACCGCTCAGCCGCTTCCAGAGCGACAGGGAGGTGAAGGACACGCTGGAGGGTCTCGCCGCGGGCACCGTCGACGTGGTCATCGGAACGCACCGGCTGCTCTCCGAGAACGTGCGCTACAAGGACCTCGGTCTCCTCGTCATCGATGAGGAGCAGCGCTTCGGCGTCGAGCACAAGGACGCGCTGAAGAAGCTCAGAGCCGACGTCGACATCCTCGCGATGAGCGCGACCCCGATCCCGCGCACGCTCGAGATGGCGGTGACCGGCATCCGCGAGATGTCGACGCTCGCGACCGCGCCGGAGGACCGCCACCCGATCCTGACCTTCGTGGGCCCGCGCAGCGACAAGCAGATCGGTGCCGCGATCCGCCGCGAGATGCTGCGGGAGGGGCAGGTGTTCTTCGTGCACAACCGCGTGCAGTCGATCGGCCGCGTCGCGGCGCACATCGCGGATCTCGTCCCCGAGGCGCGCGTCGCGGTGGCGCATGGCAAGCTCGGCGAGCACCGGCTCGAGCAGGTGGTACAGGATTTCTGGGAGCGGAAGTTCGACGTGCTCGTCTCCACGACCATCATCGAGACCGGGCTCGACATCGCCAA
>JAPSIU010000527.1 GCA_031178565.1 Leucobacter sp.
GTTCCATCCCGGTTTCCGGCACGCCGGAGCCGTGAGGGCGGAACTCGGCGTACCCACCGTCTTCAACTTCCTCGGCCCGCTCTGCAACCCCGCTCGTCCCGAGGCATCCGCCGTCGGCGTGGCACATCTGGATCGGGTGCCCCTGATCGTCGGCGTGTTCCAGACGAGAGGTGCGACGGCGCTCGTGTTCCGCGGCGACGACGGACTCGATGAACTCACCACGACCGGGCACAGCCACATGTGGGAGGTGTCGCTCGGAACCGTGAAGGAGCACGACCTCGACCCCCGCGATCTCGGCATCGGTCGCGCGAGCATCGAGCAGCTCGCCGGCGGCGATGCCGCGCACAATGCGGAGATCGTCCACGAGGTACTGGGGGGCGCTCGCGGGCCGGTGCGCGACATCGTGGTGCTCAACGCGGCGGCCGGTCTCGTCTCGTTCGAGCTCGCCCAGGATCCGGCGCAGCTGCAGCGGGCGATCCTCGACCGCTTCCGCGACAAGATGGCCGTCGCCGAAGCGGCGATCGACAGCGGAGCGGCGGCCCGCAAGCTCGAGCAGTGGATCAGCGCCACCACGCGTTGACTCGGCATCCGACGCAGTGAGAAGGGCCCCCGCCGATCGACGGGGGCCCTTCTCATATCGCGATCACTTGACGTCTTCGTCAACCCAGTCGAAGGTCTTCGAAACCGCCTTCTTCCAGAGCCGGATCTGTCGGTCGCGTTCCTCTGCGGGCATCTGGGGCTCCCAGCGGGAGTCCTCCTGCCAGTTGGCGCGCAGCTCGTCGAGGCTCGACCAGAATCCGACGGCGAGGCCGGCTGCGTACGCGGCTCCCAGGGCCGTGGTCTCGGCCACCACGGGGCGTACCACCGGCACTCCGAGGATGTCGGCCTGGAACTGCATGAGCGTGTTGTTCGCGATCATGCCGCCGTCGACCTTCAGCTCGGTGAGGTCCACGCCGGAGTCCGCGTTCACCGCTTCGAGCACCTCGCGGGTCTGGAACGCCGTCGCCTCCAGCGCCGCCCGCGCGATGTGACCCTTGTTCACGTACCGCGTGAGGCCGACGAGCGCCCCACGAGCATCCGATCGCCAGTATGGAGCGAAGAGGCCGGAGAAGGCCGGGACGAAGTACGCGCCGCCGTTGTCCTCGACGGTCTTGGCGAGTTCCTCCACCTCGGGCGCGCTCGAGATGAGGCCCAGGTTGTCGCGCAGCCACTGGATGAGGGAACCCGTCACGGCGATCGAGCCCTCGAGCGCGTAATGCGCCGGCTGCTCTCCGAGCTTGTAGCCGAGCGTCGTGAGCAGGCCGTTCTTCGAGTGGACGATCTCGGTGTCCGTGTTGAAGATGAGGAAGTTGCCGGTGCCGTAGGTGTTCTTCGATTCGCCCGCATCGAACGCGGCCTGTCCGAAGGTCGCGGCCTGCTGGTCGCCGAGGATCCCGGCCACCGGAACCTCGCGGAGCAGGCTCGAGGGCTCGACCGTTCCGTACACCTCGGAGGAGGACTTGATCTCGGGCATCATCGAGCGGGGGACCCCGAACGCCTCGAGGATGTCGTCGCGCCAGCTCAGGGTCTCGAGGTCCATG
>JAPSIU010000528.1 GCA_031178565.1 Leucobacter sp.
TCCCTGGAGGTCGCGCAGGAGATCGAGGATCTCCGCCTGCACCGTCACGTCGAGCGCTGTCGTCGGCTCGTCGGCGATGAGCAGCTTCGGCCGGCTGGCGACGGCCCCGGCGATCAGCACGCGCTGTGCCATGCCGCCGGAGATCTCGTGCGGATAGGAATCGAAGGTGCGCCGCGGGTCGACGATGCCGCAGCGCTCGAGCAGCGCGAGCACCCGGGACGTCGCCTCCCGCTTCGACAGTCCCGTCGACGCCCGGACGCCCTCGACCAGCTGAGCGCCGATGCGGAAGGACGGATCGAGGTTCGACATGGGCTCCTGCGGGATGTACGCGACCTCGCGTCCCCGGATCGACCGCATCTCACGGTCGCTCATCCCGAGGAGCTCGCGCCCCTGGAACACGACGGAGCCGCCGGTGACGACGGCCTCCGGGGGAAGCACGCCGAGCGTGGCGAACGCCGTCTGCGACTTGCCGGATCCGGACTCGCCGACGAGCCCGAGCACCTCGCCCGGCGAGAGTGACAAGCTCACGCCGTGGACGACATCCTCGAGTCGCCCGCCGACCCCCGGATAGGCGATGCGGAGGTCCTGGATGTCCAGGAGCAGTCCCTCGGTCTGCTCGCGCGGCCGGAGGTCGGCCGTCGCGCGCGACGTCGTCTCGAGCTTGACGGGCTTCGGCTTCGCGCCCTCGAGCGTGTCGCGCAGCGCATTGCCGAGCAGCACGAGGGACGCGGTGATGACGCCGAGCAGGAGGCTGGGCCAGAGGAACTGCGTCGGCGCGATGTAGAGGTTGCGGAATCCCGATGCGATCATGGCGCCGAAGCTGGGGATCTCGAGCGAACCGACCCCCAGGAAGGCGAGGCCCGACTGCACCGCGATCGCCGAGCCCGCCATGAAAGCGGCGGCGATGATGATGGGCCCTCGGACGACCGAGAGCACGTGCCTCCCGAGGATGCGCAGGTCCCCGAGCCCGGAGACGCGCGCCGCATCGACGTAGAGCTCGTTCTTCACTCCGAGGACGAGGTTCCGGACGATGCGATAGATCCCGGGCGCGAGGAGCACACCGAAGATGAGCATCGTCGCCCGGTAGTCGCCGCCGGTGACCGGCATGAGGACGATGAGGAGGAGGACCCCGGGCAGAGTCATCAGCAGGCTGAAGAGCCACTCCGTGACGGCCTGGGTGGTCCGGTTGAAATAGCCGCCGATCAGGCCGGCCGAGACGCCGACGAGCAGCGCGACGGCCGTGCCCAGAAGAGCAGAGATGCCGGCGGTGTTGATCGAGTGGAGGAGGCGGCTGAGGATGTCTCGACCGGACTCGTCCGCTCCGAGAAGGTAGCCGGGCGTGCCGACCGGCGCATTGACCATGCCGAGGTCCGACTCGTTGGGACCGTGGGGCGCGATCCACGGCGTCAGGGCGCCCAGGAGGAAGACGAGCGAGAGGATCGCAAGGGTCACGACGGCCTGCGGATCGCGGAGGATCTTGCGCCACAGCGGCGTCCGCCCCGCTCCCTCCGCCTTCGCTGTGATGATCGCCTCCGTGCTGGGCGTTGTCACGGTCTTCGTCTCCGGTCGGTTCGAG
>JAPSIU010000162.1 GCA_031178565.1 Leucobacter sp.
AAGAAATACCGGTATGAATGGAACGTGAAGAAATTTGAGGCAACATTATTAAGACATTTATTAAAAACAACCAAATGTACACAAACTACCAATTGGATAGTTTTTGAGCGGCCTCACGGCTCTGAGGCCGCACTTTGCGCCCACCGAACGAGGGTGCGGCAAGGAACCCGAGCACCCGAAATTTATCTTGATGTCGAGATAGTCTGACTTCTCGGCTAGACTGGTTCGCGGCCCTAGAGGGTCCTGCACCGGGAGCGGCGTTCCGACCTCGATCCCGCGAGATGCAGCGCGCGGCGCTCATGACGTGCTGCGCGCCCCGAGCTCACACATCAAGACACTGGGAGAAGCGTTGGCGAAGATCAAGGTTGAAGGCACCGTCGTCGAACTCGACGGCGACGAGATGACCCGCATCATCTGGCAGTTCATCAAGGACCGCCTGATCCACCCGTACCTCGACGTCACGCTCGAGTACTACGATCTGGGCATCCAGCACCGCGACGAGACCGAGGATCAGGTCACGATCGACGCCGCTCACGCGATCCAGAAGCACGGCGTCGGCGTGAAGTGCGCGACCATCACCCCCGACGAGGCCCGCGTCGAGGAGTTCGGCCTCAAGAAGATGTACCGCAGCCCCAACGGCACGATCCGCAACATCCTCGGCGGCGTGATCTTCCGCGAGCCCATCATCATCTCCAACATCCCGCGTCTCGTGCCGGGCTGGAACAAGCCGATCATCATCGGCCGCCACGCCTTCGGCGACCAGTACCGCGCCACCGACTTCCGGTTCCAGGGCGAGGGCACCCTCACGGTGGAGTTCACGCCGAAGGACGGCGGCGAGCCGCAGAAGTTCGAGGTCTTCCAGAGCCCCGGCGACGGCGTCGCCCAGGTGCAGTACAACCTCGACGCGTCGATCCGCGACTTCGCGCGGGCCTCGCTCAACTACGGCCTCTCGCGCAACTATCCGGTCTACCTCTCCACGAAGAACACGATCCTGAAGGCCTACGACGGCCGGTTCAAGGACATCTTCCAGGAGATCTACGACACGGAGTTCAAGGAGCAGTTCGAGACTGCGGGCCTCACCTACGAGCACCGACTCATCGACGACATGGTCGCGTCGGCCATGAAGTGGGAGGGCGGCTACGTCTGGGCCTGCAAGAACTACGACGGCGACGTGCAGTCGGACACGGTGGCCCAGGGCTTCGGCTCGCTCGGCCTCATGACCTCCGTGCTCGCCACGCCCGACGGCAAGGTCGTCGAGGCGGAGGCCGCGCACGGCACCGTCACGCGCCACTACCGCCAGCATCAGCAGGGCAAGCCGACCTCGACGAACCCGATCGCCTCGATCTTCGCGTGGACCCGTGGCCTCGCCCACCGCGGCAAGCTCGACGACAACCAGGAACTCATCGAGTTCGCCCACACGCTCGAGGACGTCGTCATCAAGAGCGTCGAATCGGGCAAGATGACGAAGGACCTCGCGCTGCTCGTCGGCCCGGATCAGGGCTACCAGACGACCGAGGAGTTCCTCGCGACGATCGACGAGAACCTGCAGGCGCGGCTCGGGGCGTAAGCCCGGGTCCTCCCGTCTGAACCCCCGTCGCTTCGTGCGGTATCCGTAGGGATGCCCCACCGAAGCGGCGGGGGTTCCTCCGTTGCGGGACGTCGCGCACGCGAGTCCGCGATCAGGTACCAAAACGATTTGGTTGTTCGGTGCGGATGTGGGTACGCTGGCCCGAGCGCCGGTGATGCGGACCGCGAGATCATGGCCGCTCCTCCGCGCAACGATGCCCGGTGCGCGGATCTCGAGCCGGGTAGCGGATCGAATGATCGGAGAGAGGCATCATCGTGCGAGCAGAGTTGCGAACCGTCCCCCGTGTGCAGCGTAAGGCCCTCGGGATCGAGGATCCGCCGACGCTCCGCACCTGGCAGGAGCCGGTGATCAACCGATGGGCGTTCCGGCACCTGGACGAGATCGTGCCCACCGCGACGATCTCGCACGTGCCGCTCTCAGAGCGACGAGTGTCCGTCGGCCTCGGTGCGGCAGCGGCCGTGCCCGAGTTGCGAGCGCGGCTCGAAGCGACGTTCACGGACGCCTTCGTGGTCGAGCGCGGCGGCGAGGTCGTCGCCGAGCACTACGCGCCGGGATTCGGTCCCGAGGATCGGCACCTGCTGATGAGCGTCTCCAAGTCCCTGTGCGGCATCGTCATCGGCACCCTCATCGACGAGGGCCTCCTGGATACCGGAGCGCGGACGGATCGCTACCTCCCCGAGCTCGGCGAGTCCGCCTTCGGGGACGCCACGGTGCGGCAGCTCCTCGATATGACCGCGGCGGTCGATTACTCGGAGGAGTACACGGATCCCGACTCCGAGGTGCAGACGCACGACCGCGCCGCCGGATGGCGCCCGAGGAGGGCGGGCGACCCCGCGGATGTCTACGAGTTCCTCACGACGCTCGGCCGCAGCCGTCCGCACGGCGAGCGCTTCCAGTACTGCTCGGCCGTGACCGACGTGCTCGCGTGGCTCGCGGAGCGCGTCACGGACGAGCGCTACGCGGATGTGCTGTCCGAGCGGCTGTGGTCCCGGCTCGGCTGCGAGCGCGAGGCGAGGATCGGGGTCGACCTCGGCGGCTTCTCGTTCGCGAACGGGGGTGTCGCGTGCACCGCCCGCGACCTCGTGCGCGTCGGACGGTTGATGCTCGACGGCGGGACGGCGCTGGGGGAGCGTGTCGTATCGGAGGCCTGGGTGGCCGAGACCCTCGCGGGCGCCGACCCCGCGCTCTCCGCCGAGGCGCGCAAGCGCGAGGTCTTCCCGAACTTCTCGTACCGCAACCAGTGGTGGTCGGTGGGCGACGAGCGCGGCAGCGTGCACGCGGTCGGCATCCACGGTCAGTACATCTGGCTCGACCCCGCGACCGACACGGTCATCGTGAAGTTCTCCTCCGAGCCGCTGCCGGTCTCCGCCGACAGCTCGCGGGCGAACGCGCGGATCTTCGCGGACGTGATCGCGGCCGTCGCGCGCTGAGCGGGTTCTAGCGTGTTCTAGCGCGACGTCGATTCGCGGACCTGGAGCACGACGTCGGGCGAGCGCAGGAGCGCCGGATCGATGGCCCGCCGCTCGGCGAGGCAGGCCGCGACCTCGACCGCCTGCTGCGCGATCAGTTCGGGACGCAGGTCGAAGGCGGTGACGGTGGGGGAGAGCATCTGGTTCTGCAGAGATCCCGAGCCGGCCATGACGAGCAGGTCGGCGGGCACGGCGATCCCGCGACGGATCGCCGCCGCGGCCACACCGGAGGCGTGTCGCCCGGTGAGGCAGTGGAAGGCGTCGGGACGCGGCCCCCGGCCGGTGAAGAAGCGGTCGAGCACGATATCGCCGGCGTCCTCGCCCTGCGCCTCGGGCACGGTGAGGAGCAGGGGCTCCTGACCGAGCTCCTCGCACCACGCGGCGTATGCGGCCTGGCTGTCGAGGTTCCACACGTTGCGGTCGGTGCCGGTGACGAGCGCGATGCGCCGGGCTCCCGCCGAGCGGAGATGCTCGAACGCCGCGCGGGCCTGCTCGACGGCCCGGGCCTCGATCGTGACGAAGGCGTCGCGCCGAGCCGGATCGGCCCCGACGGAGACGAAGGGGACCCGCTGCTGATCCAGGATGGTCAGGACGGGATCGTTCTCGAACGGCTCGGTCACGATGTAGGCGTCGGCGGCCCGGGCGCTGAGGGGGCTGTCGGGTTTCCCCGGATCGCCGACGAGCATGAGGCTGTAGCCGTGCTCCATCGCGACGAGCGACGCGGATCCGGCGGTCCGGAGGAAGTAGTCGACACCCTCGGGGATGAAGGAGTCGAGGGTCGTGAAGGGGCGGATGACGAGTGCGAGCGTGCCGAGCCGGGAGTTGCGCAGGCCGCGGGCGATGGCGCTCGGGCTGTAGCCGATCTGCTCGGCGACCGCGCGGATGCGCTCGACGGTCTCGCGCTTGACGACGCCCTTGCCGTTCAACGCGTGCGAGACCGTGGTCGGAGAGACGTTCGCCGCCGCCGCGACATCGCGGATCGTCGGTCGCCTGGAGCGCTGCATTCCCTCAGCCTAACCTGCCGGAAACGCGAATCCCGCCGATCCGGGAGGGACAGGCGGGCGATGAGAACGCGTGCGCGAATCGTTACCCAAAACGATTTGTACAAACCGTTTTGGGTTGTTACGATCGCCACGGGTCTTCATTCGGCACCCGCCGGAGATCAGGGATTCAAGGACGAATTTTCAACATGGAGGACAAGTGAAACTCCCACGGAAGACAGCGACCTCGGTCGCGATGCTCGCGATCGCGGCGATGGCACTCGGGGGCTGCGCCTCAGGCAGCCGCGGAGGCGGCGGAGACGCGGCGGGCGAGGAAGAACTGCTGACGACGACACCGGCAGCCGCCGGCGAGATCGACTACGCGAACTGGAACCTGCCCTACGGCGAGCCGGCGAGCATCGACCCGATCAAGGGCTTCAACTACCCCGAGAACCAGGTCACCGCGAACCTGTGCGACACGATCGTGCAGATGCAGCCCGACCTCAGCATCGCCCCCAACCTGGCGAGCGAGTGGGACGAGCAGGATCCCCAGACCTACGTCTTCACGATCCGCGACGACGTCACCTTCTGGGACGGCACGCCGATGACCATGAACGACGTGCTGTTCTCGGTGAACCGCAACCTCGATCCGGAAGAGGGCAGCTACTGGGCCGGCTCGGCCGCCAACATCGCCTCGGTGGAGCAGACCGGCGAGTGGGAGATGACCATCAAGCTGAAGGAGCCGGACGCGACCTTCGTCGAGACGCTCGGCACCCCCGTCGGCGCGGTCGTGCAGCAGAAGCAGCGCGAGGAGGCCGGGCAGGACTACGGCAACCCCGGCGCCGGCGTGATGTGCACGGGGCCGTTCAAGGTCAAGGAGTGGAAGCAGGGCCAGTCGATCCTGCTCGAGCGCAACGACGACTACTGGAACGCCGACCGCAAGGCGAAGGCCAAGGAGTTCGAGATCGACTTCGTCGTCGACCCGACGGCGATCGGCAACAGCCTCTCGACCGGTGAGATCAAGGGCGGGTACGACGTTCCGCTCGCCGCGATGACCCAGCTCTCGAGCAGCACGTCGGGTCAGCTGTACGCGGGCAAGGGCATGCAGCTCATGGGGATCATCGCGCAGGGCGAGGGGCCCTTCTCCGATCCCATCGTGCGCCGCGCCATCACCCGCGCCACCGATCGCCAGGCCATCGCCGACACCGTCTACGAGGGCACGGCGGTCCCGGCGCGCTCGATCGTCCCCGAGCTCAACTGGGAGCCCACCCCGGAGGTCGAGGAGCTGCGGGCCGAGCGCCTGCCCGACCTGAGCTTCGACATCGAGGCTGCGAAGGAGCTGCTCGCCGAGTCCGACGCGGATCTCTCGCAGACGATCAAGATCGCCTACCCGAGCGAGCGGTCGTTCTACGCCGACATCATCAACGAGCTCGCCAACGGAGCGAAGGAGCTCGGGCTCACCCTCGAGCCCGCCGGCGTGCCGAGTGCCCAGTTCGGCGCCTTCTTCACCGACCCGGAGGCGCGCAAGGGGTACGACGGATTCGTGACCGTCAACTACCCGTCGAGCCCGTCGCCGATCAACTACATCTCGGGCATCGCCGGTACCGGCGGAGACCAGAACTTCAACGGATTCAGCGATCCCGAGGTCGACGCCGCCATCGAGGCCGCGAGGACCGAGGCCGATCCCGAGAAGCGGGCGGAGCTCTCGGTCGAGGCCGAGGGGCTCATGATGGAGCACATGCCCTGGGTGCCGGTGACGCAGCTCAACGCGCGCCTGTTCATGGACAACACGGTCACCGGGGTTCCCGCGTCGTTCGTGTACCTGAACTACCCGTGGGCCGCGGACCTCGGCGCTGCCGAGTGACCGCCGCGGAGTAAGGGGAGGGGTCGTTCATGTCGTATCTTCTGAAACGGCTCGGTGCGCTCGTCATCGTGCTCGTCGTATCGAGCTTCGTGGTCTTCTCGGGGATGTACCTGGCCCCGGGAAGCCCGGAGCAGTTCCTCGTGCAGGGACGAACGGTGAGCCCGGAGGTGCTCGCGTCGATCCGGCAGCAGTACGGTCTGGACGACCCCTTCCTCATCCGGTACTGGAACTGGGTGACCGGGGTGATCCAGGGCGACTTCGGGCGCTCGCTGGTCACCCAGCAGGACGTCGGGGCGCTGATCGGATCCCGGATCCCCACCACCCTGTACCTGGTGCTCTACTCGGCGCTGCTCATCGCCGTCGTCGGCGTCGGGCTCGGTGTGCTCGCCGCGACCCGATCGGGCATCTTCGAGAAGCTCATCGTCCTGGGCTCGAACCTCGGATTCGCCGTGCCGAGCTTCTTCGCGGCGCTGATCCTCATGGCGATCTTCGGCGTCGGGCTCGGCTGGTTCCCCGTGTCGGGCTCGGGTGAGGGGTTCCCCGGCCGGCTCTGGCACCTCACGCTTCCGGCTCTGGCGCTGTCGTTCCCGTCCATCGCAGTGGTCTCGCGCATCACGCGCACCGCGATCCGCGAGGAG
>JAPSIU010000529.1 GCA_031178565.1 Leucobacter sp.
GAGTTGACGCCCGCCGAACGGCGCTGCGGCAGGATGATGCCGTGGCCGCCGAACGCCGCCGTCGAGCGGATGATCGCGCCGAGGTTGCGGGGATCCGTCACGCCGTCGAGTGCGACGAACAGCGGCACCTCGCCGCGGTCGATGACCTTCTCGAGCAGGTCCTGCGGGTGCGCGTACTCGTACGGGGGCACCTTGAGCGCGACGCCCTGATGCACGCCGTCGAAGCCGGCCATGCGATCGAGCTCCTGCCGCGTGACCTCGAGCACCGGGATGTCGCGGTGCGTGGCGATCGACAGCATCTCCTTCACCCGGTCGTCCATCTCGACGCGCTGGGCGATGTAGAACGCCGTCGCGGGGATCTTCGCCCGCAGCGCCTCGAGCACCGAGTTGCGCCCGGTGACGTGCTCGGTGTCGTCGCCGGCCTTCGACTTGGGTGCGCGGTTCGGGTTGCTGCCCGCCCCCTGCCGTCCGGGAGGCCGACCCTTGCCGCCCGCGGCCGCGTAGCGCTCGGCTGCGGCCTTGCGCTTGCCCGCGGGGTGCCAGGCGCGGTCCTCCGCCTTCGGGGTCGGCCCTCGACCCTCGAGAGCCTTGCGGCCCAGTCCGCCGGTGCCCTTGGTCGGGCCCTTCTTCTTGCTGTTGCTCGCGCCGGGGCGCCCTGGCTTAGCCATCGATACTCCAATGAGTTCCGGCCGGAGTGTCCTCCAGCGTGATTCCTGCGGCGGCGATCGCGTCACGGATGCGATCTGCCGCCGCCCAGTCCTTGTCGGCGCGCGCCTGCGCGCGCTGGGTGATCATCGTCTGGACGAGAGTGTCGAGGGCGGCTGCCTGGGCGCCGCCCGCCGAGTCCGCCCGCACGATATCCAGCCCGAGCACGTCGAGCATGGCGAG
This sequence comes from Leucobacter sp., assembly GCA_031178565.1. Taxonomy (GTDB): domain Bacteria; phylum Actinomycetota; class Actinomycetes; order Actinomycetales; family Microbacteriaceae; genus Leucobacter. The sequence continues at coordinate 889 of JAPSIU010000529.1, forward strand.
CACCTCGTGCCTCGCCGATCTCGCACGGTCGCTGTCACCCGCGTCGAGCGCAGCGTTGCCCACGCGCACCGTGTCGTGCACGACTCCGAGAGCCTGCGGGATGCCGAGGTCGTCGTCCATGGCCGCGGCGAAGGCCTCAGGCAGCGGTGTGCGCTCGCCCCAGCCGGACGGCCTCGGAAGGACGCGCTCGGCACGCTCGAGGAACGTGCGGATGCGAGCGAGCGCCGCCTCGGCCTCAGCCCACGACGACTCGGTGAGGTCGAGGCTCGAGCGATAGTGGGCCGCTGCGAGCGCGTAGCGGACCACGAGCGGATCGTGCTGCGCGAGCACATCGGCCGCGAGGGTGAAGTTTCCCAGCGATTTCGACATCTTCTGACCACCCACGGTCACGAGGCCGTTGTGCACCCAGTAACGGGCGAAGCCGTCTCCGGCCGCGCTGGACTGAGCAAGCTCGTTCTCGTGATGCGGGAAGCGCAGGTCGAGCCCGCCGCCGTGGATGTCGAACTCCGCGCCGAGGTACCGCCGCGACATGGCGGAGCATTCGATGTGCCACCCCGGGCGTCCGCTTCCCCAGGGAGACGCCCACACGGCATCCTCGGGCTCGCCGGTCTTGGCGCCCTTCCACAGGGCGAAGTCCTGCGGGTTCCGCTTGCCGCGGGGGTCGGCATCCGCTGCCGCCTC
>JAPSIU010000530.1 GCA_031178565.1 Leucobacter sp.
GTGCGGTACGCCACGACCGAGCAGGGCCAGCACATCGTGCGGGATGCGGGGTACCGCGACCGGGGCCGCCGGCTGAATCCGCTCGTCGAAGAGTCCGGGCGGCTGGCGGCGACGTCGGAGCGCGGCCTGCCGTTCCCCGCCCAACGCGTGATCGTCACCGTGCAGCAGGCCTTCCCCGAGGTGCGCAAGCGCGCGCAGGTGCTCTTCCTCCTCGACGTCTCGGGATCGATGGCCGAGCCGATCGCGAGCGGCAAGACGAAGCTCGCCGCAGCGAAGGAGGCCGTCACCCAGGCCCTCGAGCACTTCACCGCGGGCGACCACGTCGGGCTCGCCGGATTCTCGTCGGTCGACGACGGGCCGATCACGCCCGGGCTCGTGAGTCCTGTCGACGACATCGACGAGACGCGCACGGACTTCCTCCGGGCGCTGGGAGCGCTGAAGCCCATCGAGTTCACGCCGCTGTACGCCTCGGTGGACCTCTTCGCCCAGCAGCAGTCCCAGCAGTGGGCTGCGGATCGGATCAACGCGATCGTGCTGCTGAGCGACGGCAGGAACGAGACGTTCAGCCCGACCATCGACGCGGCCGGCATGCTCGCGAACCTCAGCGCGACGCACCACCGGAACCCCGTGCTCGTGTTCACCCTCGCGTACGGCGCCGATGCGGATGTCGCGACCCTGCAGTCGATCTCGAGCGCGACGGGTGCGCACTACTACGACGCGACCGATCCGACGAAGGTCGGCGACGTCCTCAGCGAGCTGGTCACGAGCTTCTGAGCGGCGTGTCGCCGAACCGGCGCGGGAGATCGGCTACATTTGCCTCCGAAGGCGGAGTGATTCGGGTTCACTCCGCCTCATCGGGGCCCCGCCCGTGTCCCCTGCGGGAATCAAGCCGCACCGGCGGGGCCCCCTCCCCTGAGCATTCTCCTGAGCACGTCGATGCGCGTGGGCCGGAGACGCCGCTCCGGTCGCGCCGAGGGCGCTCGCCCGAACGCACCACTGAGGCGGCGCAGTTCGGGTCAGCGCCGCCTCAGAGGTGTCCGGGTCCGTCGATCGCGAGACCCGCGAGGGTTCGACCCTAACAAGAGCAATCTTCAGCTTGAAGGGCCGGGCCCGGATGCCCCCCGAACTGGGCGTGCGAGGCTGCCGCCGGATCTCGACTTGACTACCCCACCGGGGTATGCCTACATTAGGGATACCCCATGGGGTACTAAGACGAAGGGAAACGATACATGAGCAGCATCGAGTACACGGTGACCGGCATGACCTGCGAGCACTGCGAGCGCGCGGTCTCCGAGGAGGTCGGCCGCATCGAGGGCGTCGCGGTCGTCGACGTGAGCGCGAACCGCGGCACCCTGGTCATCACGAGCGCTCAGCCCGTCGATGACGCACAGGTCCTCGCCGCGGTCGACGAAGCCGGATACTCGGCCGTCCGGGCCTGACCATGCGCGCTCCGGTCAGGCTCGGTCTGTTCGGCCTCGTGCTCGCGGCGGTCTTCGCCGCGAGCTGGGGCGTCGCTGCATCGCTCACCGGCGCGCCCGACGGTGCGATCGACGCGGCGACGCCCCA
>JAPSIU010000531.1 GCA_031178565.1 Leucobacter sp.
CGGCTCGGCGTCGCCGACATCGCGGGGCTGCGAGACGCGGCGAGGTGGTTCGCCATGCGCGATGTCGGGCACCAGCGGCTCAGCGAGGACGACCTCGCGCCCGACAGCGTGCTGCCCGATCCCGACCGCCGGTTCACCCTCATCGACGCGCTCGATCAGATCGCGAACCTGCGCGATCTCGATCACCGCGCACTCTCGGCGATCAGCCCCGCGGGCCGCGAGCGGCTGCGGGAGGCCGGGCGGATGCTGGCGTCCCTGCGCCAGGGCGTGGGCGGCGACATCGGCGATCTGCTCGGGGCCACCGCGCAGGCGCTCAGGCTCGACATCGAGCTCGATGCGAACGAGGCGAGCGAGCACGCCGGAAGCTCGGCGGCGCACGCGAACCTCGACGTCTTCGCCGACCTCGTGGAGGGCTACCTGGCCATCGACAGCCGGGGCACGCTCGCGTCCCTGCTCGAGTGGATCGAGCGGGCCACCGAGGCCGACGAGACCGCGGAGCACGTCGCGGCGCCGGTTCCCGGCACCGTGCAGCTCATCACCGCGCACGGCGCGAAGGGGCTCGAGTGGGACCTCGTCGTCGTGCCGAGGCTCGTATCGGGGGAGTTCCCCGGCAGTGCTCGGAGCGGTGCGGGCTGGCTGCGCACCGGGCAACTGCCCGACGAGCTGCGCGGAGACGCCGGCGCCCGCCCCGAGTTCAACTGGCGGATCGCCGGCACTCAGCAGGAGCTCCGCGACCGCATCGCGGAGTATCGGGAGGCGCTCCGGGAGCGCCACGGCGACGAGGAGCGCAGGCTCGCCTATGTCGCGGTGACGCGCGCGGCCCGGCGCCTGCTGCTGAGCGGATCATTCTGGGGTGGCCAGACGCGGGCGCGCATGCCCTCTCCGTACCTCTGCGAGCTGCAGGAGGCCGGGGTGATCTCGGGGGTGCCGGAGCGGAGCGAGCACGAGAGCGATCCGAGCGAGCTCGCCGAACTGACCGCGCAGTGGCCGCTGGATCCTCTCGGCAGCAGGGCCCCGGCCGTGCACCGCGCCGCGGAGGCGCTGCGCGCAGTCCTCGCCCGATCCGAGGGCGAGCACGCGGATCGCGGCGCCGACGATGCCGACCGGGGTGCCGTCAGCGGCGGAGACCGGCGCATGGACGAGTCGGTGCGCCTGCTGCTCGCGGAACGCCGAGCCCAGCAGGCCGAGTACGACTCGCAACGGGCCGCCGAGGCGCCCCCGCTTCCCGAGCGGATCACGGCGTCCTCCTTCCACGAGTTCGTGGAGGACCCGGTTCGCGCGGAGCGGCGGCGCCTCCGCCCGCTTCCGCAGCGCCCCTACCGTCGCACGCGCATCGGCAATCGCTTCCACGAGTGGGTCGAGCGGCGCGCGACCACGGCCCGGGGCACCGCGCTCCCGTTGGCCGGCATCGACCCGGAGGCCTGGGACCCGGGGATCGAAGAGTTCGCCGGGGAGCAGGAGCTGCGACCCCTCATCGAGCAGTTCGAGCGGTCGCGCTGGGCCGACCTCCGACCGATCTCGGTCGAGCAGGAGGTGACGCTGCCGTTCGCCGGACGCACGCT
>JAPSIU010000163.1 GCA_031178565.1 Leucobacter sp.
GGTCGCCGAAGAGATGTGGCCGTACCTCACCGAGCACTTCGGCAACCTCCTGCGCGACCGGCGTGGTGCCGTTGTGGTCCAGATAGACGCAGGAATCGGGGCCGGCCGGATCTGACATGCTCACAAGCTAGCAGAGGCGGGAACGGGACGATCGGAGCCGCGGTCTCAGCGCACCACGCATCGCAGGTTGCCGTCGAGGCGCCGGGTCCAGCCGCGCTCGTCCAGGTGCTCGAGCAGCGGGATCGCGACGCGTCGTGTCGTGTCGAGCTCCCGGCGCGCCTCACTCGCCGTGAAGGGTCGGCCGAGCGCCGCGAGGCGCTGCATCGCGACAGCGGGGGCGTTCGGCAGCAGGATCACGCCGCCGCCGAGACGCAGCAGACGCCCGGCGCGCTCGGCTGCAGCCAACTCGCGCGTGCCGAGGCGCAGCACGGCGAGGTCCTCCGCCTCGGGGGCCCCGAACGGGCGCTCGCGGAGTCGCCGTTCGAGCTCGGCGACCCCCGGCTCGGCGGTCCCCAGCTCGGCAGCGCGTCCCGGCCGGCGCAGCACACCGCGCTGCGCCTCGAGTCCGGCACGACGCGCGATGAGCGGCAGCAGGGAGGGATCCGGCAGCGGGGGTTGCGAGCGCAGCAGCACGTCGGCGGCCGCTCCCTCCGCGAGACCGGGCGACAGCGGATCCGAGCGCGACTTCTCCGCGACCGCGGAGATCAGCGTCTTCGCCCAGTGATCCAACGTCGGCGGATGCACCCACCACGCACGATCAGCGCCCACCGCGGCGATCCCCTCCGGCACGGTCCCGAGACCCGCGTGCCCGAAACTGCGCAGACGGGCGAGCGGCATCGCACCGCGCCGACGGACGTCGGCCGCGGGGTCCCCGCTCGCAGGCAGTGCCGCGAGAGCCGCGGCCCGTCGCGCCCCGGCCCCGCGTCGGCGCAGCGGCGGCGGATCCACGTCGAGCACCAGGGCGCCGGCGAGCACGGAGCGGCCGCCCGGACTGCGCAGCACGAACCGATCGCCGAGCTGCAGCGGCAGCGCTCGCTCCAGCGCGAGTCTCGCGTGATCGTCGCCGAACGGACGCATTCGCGCCTGAACCGCGGCGGTCCCGATGTGGACCACGAGCTGCTCGGGCCCGTCGGTGAAACCGAGGCCCGTCGTGCGCCGGACGTCGACGGAGCTCACGATCTCCCAGGCGTCCGGGGTGACCAGCGCGTCGCCGCGGTGCACGTCGTCGACCGACGCCTCGCGCAGATTCACCGCCACGCGCGCGTGCGGCGTCGCGGACTGCACGGCGGTCCCGAGACTCTGCAGGCCGCGCACACTCACCTCGCGACGACCGGGAGACCTGCGGGATCCCGCAGCGCCGCCCGCACCCCGCCCGCTCACGAGCCGCAGGCGGTCGCTCTGACGGAGCGTGCCTGCGGTGAGGGACCCCGTGACGACGGTGCCTGCCCCGCGGATGCTGAACGACCGGTCGACCCAGAGCCGCACTCTCGCCCCCGCGTCGGGCGCGGGCAGTTCCGCCAGCATCTCGTCGAGCCGGTGCACGAAGTCGTCGAGTCCGCTGCCGTCGGCCGCGGAGACCACGACGACGGGGGCGTGCTCGAGCGGCGTCCCCTCGAGCTGGGCGCGCGCCTCGGCTTCGACGTCGCCCAGCTGCTGCTGCGAGGCCAGATCGGCCCGGGTGATCACCACGAGCCCGTGCTCGATCCCGAGCGCGGCGAGGGCGTCGCGGTGATCGCTCGACTGCGCCTGCCAGCCCTGATCCGCGGCGACGACGAAGCACACCGCGGGAGCCGGTCCGACACCCGCGAGCATGTTCGCGAGGAATCGCTCGTGGCCGGGCACGTCGACGAAGGCGACGCTTCGGCCGGACGGCAGGTCGGTCCAGGCGAAGCCGAGGTCGATGGTCAGGCCGCGCCGTTTCTCCTCGGCGAGGCGATCCGGCTCCATACCGGTGAGCGCGCGGACGAGCCTGGACTTGCCGTGATCGACGTGACCGGCGGTGGCGACCACGTACATGTCAGCGGGTCCGGTAGGGCTTGAGGGGACGCTCACCGTTCGGGTCGAGCGCCTGCCGGGCTTCCGCGCGGACGCCTTGCGCGGCCTCCACGAGCGCCTCGGCGAGCGCCTCGTCATCCTCTTCGTCGACGCAGCGCAGGTCGATGAGGCAGCGCTCCTGATGCACCCGGCCGACGACCGCGGGCGTGCCGAGCCTCAGACGCGTCGCGAACACCTCTGGGAGTTCGACGGCCCAGCCCGGGAGCGGGACGCCCGGCGCGCCGCCGCCGCCGACACGGCCGTCATGGGGCACCACCGTCAGGTGCAGGTCGGCCGCGGCGCTCACGCGGGTCGCGACCGCCTCCGCGCGCTCGCGCAGCCGTTCGGGATCGGCGTGCAGTGCGACCTGCACCGGCGTCCGCCCGCCGCGGAGGGTCGCCTCGACCCCGGCGAGCGTGAGCTTGTCGCTGCGCACCGCCCGCGCGAGGGGGTGCGTGCGCAGTCGCTCGATCGTCTCGCGGCGTCCGAGCAGCAGTCCCGCCTGAGGCCCGCCCAGCAGCTTGTCACCGCTCACGATCACCGCGTCGGCGCCGGCCCGGAGCGCGCCGTCGATGTCGGGCTCGTCCGGCAGCAGCGGATCCGGGGCGAGGAGCCCGCTGCCGAGATCCACGACGAGCGGGATGCGCCGCCCCGTCTCGGCCTCGTCCGCATCGAGCAGCTCCCGCAGGCGGGCGACGCCCACGTCCGAGGTGAATCCGTCGACGCGGAAGTTGCTCGGGTGCACCTTGAGCACGCAGCGGGTCGCCGGGCCGAGCGCACGGAGGTAGTCGGCGGGGTGCGTGCGATTCGTCGCGCCGACCTCGCGCAGCCGGGCGCCGGTCGTCTCCATGAGCTCTGGCAGACGGAACCCGGCTCCGATCTCGACGAGCTCGCCGCGGCTCACGACGATCTCCTGCCCGGGTGCGGAGGCGGTCGCGGGGGCCGCGGGGGCCGCCGGGCCGCAGGCGGTCACCGCGAGCAGCAGCGCAGCCGCCCCGTTGTTCACGATGAGCGCGTCCTCGGCCGCCGGACACGCCCGCAGCAGTGCCTCGCGAGCCCCCGCTCCGCGCGCGCTCCTCTTGCCGGTTCCGAGGTCCATCTCGATGTCCGCGTACCCCGCCGCCGCCAGCACGGCCTCGCGGGCGGCGTCGGAGAGCGGCGCCCTGCCGAGGTTCGTGTGCACGATGACACCGGTCGCGTTCAGCACGGGTCTCAGCGTCGAGGCGGCGGCCGCGCTCAGCGCGCGCTCGACGGCGGGTTCGACCTCCGCGACGGGCAGCGATCCCTCGCGCGCAGCTCGCTGCCGCTCGGCGATGATCGCGCGAATCTCGGCCTCGCCCAGCCGCTGCCGGGCCCGGGCGACTGCGGGGAGCTCGAGCAGGCGATCGGTGCGCGGAATCCGCCGCCGCTCGTCATCGTCGCCCACGGCACCCCTCCGCTTCCATCCGCTTCGCTTCTCGACCGTGCGGCCGCATGGTCGTACGGTCGTCGACGTCTTGGCGGAGGCGGACGGGAATCGAACCCGCCAGACCGAGATACTCGGCCTCACCGGTTTTGAAGACCGGGGGGCCCACCAGGAACCCTGACGCCTCCACCCAAGATCCTAGCCCTCGCGCCCGCGAGTGCCGATTCCCAGGAGGGAGTCGTTCCGGGCGGGAACCGGAAGCTCCGGGTAGTCTCGGGGCATGGCTATCGCGCAGGATCCCGCACGACTGACCGGCTACGCGCACGGAGGCGGCTGCGCGTGCAAGATCCCGCCGGGCGAGCTCGAGGACGCCGTGCGGGGCCTCGTCGGGCAGACATCACCAAGGGTGCTCGTGGGTCTCGACGACGGCGACGACGCATCGGCCGTGCTCGTGCGCGACGACCTGGCGATCCTCTCCACGACGGACTTCTTCACCCCGGTCGTCGACGACGCCTACGACTGGGGGCGCATCGCGGCCGCGAACGCGCTCTCCGACATCTACGCGATGGGCGGGACGCCGATCTCGGCGCTCAATCTCGTCGGCTGGCCGCGCGAGGTGCTGCCGATGGAGCTGCTCACCGAGGTGCTGCGCGGCGGCCTCGACGTCGCCGCCGAGGCGGATTGCCCGGTCACGGGCGGGCACTCGATCGACGACCCCGAGCCGAAGTACGGCATGGCGGTCACCGGCGTCGTCGATCCCGCGCAGCTCATGCGCAACGACGCGGCCGAGCCCGGGCTGCCGCTCACCCTCACGAAGCCCATCGGCGTGGGGGTGCTGAACAATCGGCACAAGCGGACGGGAGAGGTGTTCGATCACGCGGTCGCGCAGATGGTGCAGCTCAATCGCGAGGCATCGCAGGCCGCGGTCGCCGCCGGGGTCAGGGCTGCGACCGACGTCACCGGCTTCGGCCTGCTGGGGCACCTCTACAAGATGTGCCGGGCGTCGGGCATCGGCGCGGTGATCGACGCGAGCGCCGTGCCGCTCATCGATGGCGCGAAGCGGTCGCTCGACGAGGGTTTCATCCCGGGTGGATCGCGCCGCAATCTCGACTGGGTGCGCCCCCATCTGCGCGTCGAGGCTCCGCTCGGCGAAGAGGAGCTCGTGCTGCTCGCCGACGCGCAGACCTCGGGCGGCCTGCTCGTCGTCGGAGAGATCCCCGGCCACCCGGTGATCGGCGAGACGACTGCGGGTTCCGGTATCACGATCCGATAGCCGTTCAGCGGGAAGCGGACGGCGGACGGCGGTGTGCGGGCAGCGGGTCCGCACCGCCCGCACTCACCCCGCGGTGGTGATCGAGTCGTCGACGATGCCCGCGCGACGGCGCGCCTCGAGCCGGCGCTTCTGCGGTTCGATGACGTAGCGCGGGTCCTTCGTCGACTCGTGCCCCGCCTCGAGCACGGCGAAGCGGGTCAGCGCCGACGCGGCGAGCAGCGCGGCCCCCGAGACGACCGCGACCGCACGACTGCGGCCGGCGAACAGCGCGACGGCGCCCCCGAGGGCGGCGAGGCGTTTGCTCCACCGGTGCATCTGCCCCGCGCGCCCGTGGTGCAGCGGCTCGGCAGCGACGGGATCCATGCGCCGCTCCATCAGCTCGGACGCGGCGAGTTCCGCCGCCGAGCCGACGATCGCGAGCACCCGCGCCGGCTTCGCGTCTTCCACCGGCGTCGTGATCATGCCGAGGCCGCCCGACGCGAGGCTCGCCGAGCTCACGAACACGAAGGACAGATCCTCCTTCGCCGCGTTCCAGGTCGGGTTCGCGGTGTTCGAGAGCAGCACGCCGGTGTACGCCGCGAGCGGCGCCGCGAAGACCGCGGCGGCGATCCCCGCGGGCTTCTCGGCGAAGCCCAGCAGCTTGCGCAGGGGGCCGAGCGGCAGTCTCCGCTTCGTCATCCGGTCGACCTCGGCGACGGCGGCGACCCCGGCTCCCGCGCTGAACCCGCCGAGGATCCACGACCCGACGCTCATCGGCGACGTGATCTTGAACGTGCGGAACATGTGCAGGAAGCGTTCCGGCCGTCCCAGGTCGACGATGAGCGCGATCGCACCGAGCCCGGCGGCGCCGATCGCCGCGAGGCGGCTGTTGCGTCGCAGCTTGGTGTTGCCGGTCGACTGCGCCCCGGCGGCGAGCAGCGACGAGCCGCCCGCCACACCCCCGAGGAACAGGTAGATGCCGATCGGCGCCTCCCACGGCGGCGGCTTCACGATGGGCCGGTCGTAGTACGAGGCGAACTCCGCCTCGGGCACCATCGCCATCTCGCGCGATCCGTCGGCCGCTCCCGCGCCCCGGGCACCGTCACGCCGCTTGCGCTTGCCCCCGGAGCGCCGCGGCTTCTCGGGCGGCCGGTAGCTGTCGTACTCGGAAAGGGTCATGCTCGACCGCCGATCAACACCGTCCGCGTCACCGACGACCTCCCAGGAACGCCAGTACCACGGCCCCGAGCATGCCGAGCGCCGCAAGGCCCGCGCGCTTGTACATGCGCGGAAGATCGGCGGTTGCGACGCGCGGATCAGGCGGCAGGCCGTAGACCTCCGGCTCGTCGAGCAGCAGGAAGATCGATCCGGTGCCGCCGACGCCGTCCTTCTCGTTCGCGCCGTACAGCCGGGCCTCGGTGAGCCCCTGCTTGTGCAGTTCGCGCACGCGGGCTCGGGCGATCTTGGCGAGCTCCTCGCGGCTGCCGAACTTGATCGACGTGGTGGGACAGGCCTGTGCGCAGGCCGGGGTCTGGTCGTCGGTGAGCCGGTCGTAGCAGAGCGTGCACTTCTGCGCGACGCCCGCGTTCGGGGTGGGCGCCTGCTCACCGGCCGTGAAGTCGCGGTTGGTCTTGGGCACGGCGATCCCGTCCTTGCGGCGCTCGATCACGCCGAAGGGGCAGCCGGCGACGCAGGTGCCGCACCCGTTGCAGATGTCCTCCTGCACCACCACGGTGCCGAACTCGGTTCGGAAGAGCGCGCCCGTCGGGCAGACGTCGAGGCATCCCGCGTTGGTGCAGTG
>JAPSIU010000164.1 GCA_031178565.1 Leucobacter sp.
GCCCGGGTACGGGGAGTTCATCTTCACGGGGCTCGCGCGGGTCGGCACTCCAGTGGCGATCGACCTCGTGCTCGCCGGGACGCTCGGCGTGGTCGTCCTCGCCATCCTGTTCGACGCGCTCTTCTATGCGATGCGCCGACTGACAACCTCGAAGGGGATCCGATGACCGACACGCAGACGCAAGACGACCGGGTCATGATCCGGCTCGAGGGGCTCACGAAGCGCTACCCCGGCCAGAGCCGCGACGCCGTCGAATCGCTGGATCTCGAGATCCACGAGGGAGAGATCGTCGTCTTCGTCGGCCCCTCCGGGTGCGGCAAGACGACGACCATGAAGATGATCAACCGAATCATCGAACCCAGTTCCGGCCGCATCCTGCTCGACGGCGAGGACGTGACCCGCGCGAACCCCGATGAGCTGCGCCGCCGCATCGGCTACGTGATCCAGCAGATCGGCCTCTTCCCCCATCTGACGATCGGCGAGAACATCGCAACGGTCCCGAGGCTGCTCGGTTGGAGCAAGGATCGGATCCGGGCACGCGTCGATGAGCTGCTCAGCATGGTCGGCATGCCGCCGGAGGAGTATCGGGATCGGTATCCCAAGCAGCTGTCCGGCGGGCAGCAGCAGCGCATCGGGGTCGCCCGGGCGCTCGGCGCGGATCCCGCGGTGCTGCTCATGGACGAGCCGTTCGGCGCGATCGACCCGATCACGAGGGACCGCCTCCAGAACGAGCTGCTCCGCCTGCAGTCGGAGATGCGCAAGACCATCGTCTTCGTCACTCACGACATCGACGAGGCGATCAAACTCGGCGACCGGATCGCGATCCTGCAGGAAGGATCTCGAATCGCCCAGTACGACACCCCCGAGCGCATCCTGACCGAGCCGGCGAACGACTTCGTCGCCGACTTCATCGGCCGGGGCGCCTCCCTCAAGCGGTTGGGGCTCACGCGGGTGTCCGACGTCGCGCTGCGGGAGTGGCCGACGGTCGCGTTCGACACGACCTCCGAGGACGCCCTCGAGCTGCTGCGCCGCGTGCCCGAGAGCGCGCTGCTCGTGCTCGACCCCGAGGAGCGTCCATCGCGCTGGCTCGTCGCTCGCGACCTGCGCGAGGCCGGGACCCGCCCGCTCTCCGAGCTCGGCACCACGGCCGACGACCATCTCGTGCAGCCGAGGGCGACCCTGAGCGATGTGCTGAACGAACTCATCACGGCGAGGCACAGCGTCTCGGTCGTCGTGAGCGACGCGGGCGTCTACCAGGGGGTGCTCGACTTCGAGCAGATTCACGAGGCGATCCGCGACATGCGGGCGACGGCGGTCGACCGGGTGCGCGAGGATCTCCGGGGAGCATCGTGAGCGACGCGACCACCGCTACCGCGGCCGTCGCCGTCGCCGCAGCGTCTCCCGCGGCGGCGGCCGGTGATCCGCGTCGGCGGGGAATCGGCCGCTACGTGACGATGCCGCTCGTCCTCGCGGCCGTCTGTCTCGCCCTCTTCCTCTACGTCTCGAACCAGGATCTCGACACCATCGAAGCCCGCGCGCTCGCTCCGGCGCGGCTCAGCGCCGCGGTCTGGCAGCACGTCCTGCTCGCGGCCGTCTCGACCGCGTTCACACTGCTCATCGCCGTCCCGCTCGGCATCCTGCTGAGCCGGCCGTTCGCGAGAAGCTTCCGCCCCTACCTGATCACGCTGCTGACGCTCGGCCAGGCCGTGCCGACGATCGCCATCCTCGTGCTGCTCGCGGTCGCCTTCCTGTTCCTCGGATTCAACGCAGCGATCGTCGGGCTCACGGCGTACGCGATCGTGCCCGTGCTGCTCAATACGATCGTCGGCTTGGAGCAGGTCGACCGCTCGGTGCTCGAGGCCGGTCGCGGCATGGGGATGTCGAAGCTCACGGTGCTGCGCCGCATCGAACTCCCGCTCGCCGTGCCGGTCATCCTCGCCGGGATCCGCACCGCGCTCGTCATCAACGTCGGCACCGCCACGCTCGTGACCTACATCAACGCCGGGGGCCTCGGCGACATCATCGTCGCCGGCCTCTCGACCAACCGGTTCATCGTGCAGCTCGTCGGAGCGGTGCTGACCGCAGTGCTCGCCCTGCTGATCGACTACATCGCGAGCCTCGCCGAGGACGTCCTGCGCCCCCGCGGCCTGTGAGCCGGTGGGAGCTCGCGCCAGACCATTCACCCGACTACCAGAGGAGAACACGATGAAGACATCGCCCAAGACCATGGCCGCGCTCGCGGCGGGCGGACTCGGCCTCATGCTCGCTCTCACGGCCTGCAGCGGAGGATCCGGAGGCGGCGCCACGGGCGACGGAGAGCTCTCGGGGGCGAGCATCACGGTCGGCTCGAAGGAGTTCACCGAGTCCCACATCCTCTCTCAGATCGCCGCGGTCGCCCTGGAGAACGCCGGCGCCGACATCACCGACCAGACCGGCATCTCGGGCAGCGCCACGGTGCGCGAGGCGCTCGAGACCGGCGAGATCGACCTGTACTGGGACTACACCGGCACCGCCTGGGTCAACATCCTCGGCAACACGACGGAGAACCTGCCGGAGGATCTGTACGGAGCCGTGGTCGAGGCCGACGCGGAGAACGGCATCGCGTGGCTCGAGCCCGCCAACTTCGAGAACGCCTACCGGGTCGCCGTGAAGAGCGACTTCGCGGCCGAGCACGACCTCGCCTCGATGAGCGACGCGGCGGCCTTCATCCAGGAGAACCCCGACGAGGCGAGCATCTGCGCCGCGAGCGAGTTCATCAACCGCGACGACGGTCTGCCGGGTCTCGAAGAGGCCTACGGGATCGAGTTCACGCCCGTGGTCGAGCTCGACCTGAACCTCGTCTACACCCAGGTCGGCGAGTCCTGCAACTTCGGCGAGGTGTTCTCGACCGACGCGCGGATCATCTCCAACGACCTGACGGTCCTCGAGGACGATCAGAGCTTCTTCGTCGAGTACGCGGGCCTCGTCACCCTGCGCCAGGAGACCCTCGACGAGCACCCGGCGATCGCCGAGATCCTCGCACCGATCAGCGAGGCGCTCACCAACGAGGTGATGACGGAGCTCAACGGCCGGGTCGACAACGACGGCGAGGATCCCCGCGACGTCGCCGAGGAGTGGCTGCAGGAGCAGGGCCTCATCGGCTGACGCCCTCTCGGGGCTGGAGGGGCTGAACGGGCTGGATAGGCTTGAGAGGTGATGCCATCCAGCCCTGCAGTGAACGGTTTCCGCGCGCTCGCGCTCTCCGGCGCCGCCGGCGTGGCACGCCGGCTCGGCTGGGACGGCGTGTACGCGCGGACGAATCGTCCGCTCATGGAGCTCGCCGAGATGCAGCCGGTGACGGCGCAGTGGTGGCGCGAGCGGCGCAAGACCCGCGGCGATTTCTTCTACCTCGCGCTCGGCGACTCGACCGCGCAGGGAATCGGGGCGAGCAGTCCCGGCCGAAGCTATGTCGGCCAGCTCGCAACCCGGATCGAGGAGCATCTCGGCGCGCCGCCGCGTGTCGTCAACCTCGCGGTGTCGGGGGCGACCACCCACCTCTGCGCACGCGACCAGCTCCCCCGCGCCGAGCGATACCTCGAGAAGCATCCCGATCTCGTCACCGTCGCGATCGGCGCGAACGACATCGCCGCGTGGAACCCCGTCGCCTTCCACCGCAACCTGAGCCGCATCCTCGGCGCGCTTCCCGACCACACCATCGTGGGCGAGGTCCCGTGCTTCCATCTCCCCTGGAACGAGCGCAGGGTGACTGAGGCCAACCGGATGCTCCACCTCATCGCCGCGGGTCGGGGGCTGCGCGTCGTGCCGCTGCACGCGGCGACGCGGTCCCGGGGCGTACGCGGCGTGCTCACCGAGTTCGCCCAGGACGCTTTCCATCCGAACGATCGGGGTTATGAGGTGTGGGCCGACGCGTTCTGGCCGTTCGTGCGCGAACGGGTGGACGCGGTGCGCAAGGTCCCCGAGCCGATCACTCCGTGAGCGAGCCTCGAACGGTCTCCGCGAGCGCACGGGAGCTCGACGGGTGGAAGAGGCCCGCGAGCACGTCGCGGGTGAGGCGGGCGAGCTCGGAGTCGGCCTGGTATCCGCGGGATCCGGTGAGCCGCATCGCGACGTCCACGGCCCCTCGCGCCTCGTCGCACACCCGGTTGCGCACTGCGGCGAGCGCGAGGAACCAGTCGTCGCGATCCCGTCGCTCGTCGATGTCCCGGGCGAGGATCGTGAGGGCGTCCAGCGAGGCGCGATGCTCGAGCACCGCCGCGGTCAGACGGGACGCGGTGTCGGGATCGTCGAGCCGGATCCCCTCCGCGCGCTCCGCGCCGATCGCGCCGCCCGGACGGTTCGCGGCCCGTCGTGCGAGTTCGATCGCCCTGTCGGCGATTCCCGCGTACACGGACGCCGTCAGGATCGAGAACGAGGAGAAGATCGCGAGCACGAGCGGATCCGATCCGTCGTAGGGCGCGAAACGCGCCGCGATATCGGTCTCTTCGAGCCGAACCCCTTCGAGACGTGTGGTCCAGCTCTGCGTCGCCCGCATGCCGAGCGGGTTCCAGACTCCCGGGTGCTCGATGCGCCCCGCCGCCAGTCCCTCCGACGCCGCCTCCGGGGAACGCACGCCCGCGGCCCCGCGCCGCACGAAGCCGAACACGAGTTCGGCCTCTTCGTCCTCGGTCCGAGGACCAGCGGCGCCGGTGGCGGTCGCGGAACGCGACGCGGTCGCATCCGGACGACCGACGCGCGCGTGCAGGCCCAGCCTCGTCCACACCGGCGAGAGCGTCGTGAACACCTTGACGCCGGAGATCAGAAAACCGTCGCCGTCGCGGTCGGCGCGCGAGTGCGAGTCCATCAGCACCGCGTCGTTGTCCGGCTCCGATATCCCGAACGCGAACACCTCACCGGCTGCGGCGTCCCGCAGCACCCAGTCGAGCGTCCCGATCCCCCGTTCGTGCAGGAAGCGCGCGACCTGCACCCACACGAGGTGCATGTTGACGCCGAGCGCGGTGGCCGGGGCGCACGCCGCGAGTCGGCGCTGGGCCGACACGAGCTGCTCGAGTCCCAGTCCGGCTCCGCCGACGTCCGCCGGAACGGGCGCCGCGAGATAGCCGCTCGCGCGCAGCTCCTCGAAGTCCTCGGCGAAGAAGCGGTTCTCCGCGTCGTACCCCGCCGCCCGCCCGCGGAACCGCTCGAGCATCGCATCGGGCAGCAGTCCGTCGACGGTGTTCGCAGTCACCCCTCCAGGGTAGCCCGCGTCCTCGGCGCGCTACTCCTCGAGCATCTCGGTCACGAGCGCGGCGATCTCACTGCGCTCGGATCGGGTGAGCGTCACGTGCCCGAACAGCGAGTGCCCCTTGAGCTTCTCGATGACCGCCGCGATCCCGTCGTAGCGCCCGACCCGCAGGTTGTCCCGCTGCGCTACGTCGTGCGTGAGCACCACACGCGAGTTCTGGCCGATGCGGCTGAGCATCGTGAGGAGCACACCTCGCTCGAGCGATTGCGCCTCGTCCACGATCACAAAAGCATCGTGCAGGGATCGCCCTCGGATGTGCGTGAGCGGCAGCACCTCGATGAGGTCGCGCGCGACCACCTCGTCGAGCACGTTCTCCGAGACGATGGAGCCGAGCGTGTCGAACACGGCCTGCGCCCAGGGGTTCATCTTCTCCTGGTGGTCGCCCGGCAGGTAGCCGAGCTCCTGCCCGCCCACCGCGTACTGGGGGCGGAAGACCATCACCCGACGATGCTGCCGACGCTCGAGCACCGCCTCGAGTCCGGCCGCGAGCGCGAGCGCCGATTTACCGGTCCCCGCACTCCCTCCGAGAGAGACGATCCCGACCGAGGTGTCGAGCAGCAGGTCGATCGCGAGGCGCTGCTCGGCGCTGCGACCGGTCACTCCGAAGATCTCGCGATCGCCGCGCACGAGGCGCAGACTCCGATCCCCGTCGACGCGGCCGAGCGCGGATCCTCTCGGCGACGTCAGGATCAGCCCCGTTCCGTACGGGACCCGCGCGACCTCGTCGACCTCGTCGAGGCGTTCGTCCTCCCAGAGCCGCCGCATCCGCTCCTCGTCGAGTTCCAGGGTGTCGGTTCCCGAGTAGCTGTCGTCGCGCGCGAGTTCGGCGCGGTACTCCTCGGAGCCGAGCCCGATCGCTGCGGCCTTGAGGCGCATCGGAAGATCCTTCGACACGACGGTCACATCGAGGCCCTCGGCTGCCAGGTTCTGGGCGACCGCGAGAATGCGGGTGTCGCTGTCGCCCAGCCGCATCCCCGAGGGCAGCGCCTCGACGCTCCCATGATTGAGCTCGACGCGAAGGGTGCCGCCGCGCTCGCCGACGGGGACCGGGAGGTCCCGAGCACGCCCGCATGCCCGGTCGCACGGTCATCCAGTGGGACAAGGACGACGCCGCGTGGATGGGGCTCGTGAAGTTCGACCTGCTCGGGCTCGGGATGCTGTCCGCCCTGCAGTCGTGAGAAGGTCATGTCGGGCGTCCGGAAGGCCTG
>JAPSIU010000532.1 GCA_031178565.1 Leucobacter sp.
ATACTCGTGCGCCTCGCATCGCCGAGCCCCGACCGTCACCCCGATACGCCGAGAGCCCCACCCGAATGGGTGAGGCTCTGGGTAGAAGTATCGTGCGAGGCACAGCCTAGCACCGACCGCGCAACCGATTCCGGGATTGGATCTCGGAACGGCGTGTCCGCCCCTACTCGTCGTCGCCCTCCGAGGGGCCGCACATCATGAACGTGTCGACGCCCTCGAGCGCGAGCCCCGCCGCAACCCGGGCGAAGTGATCCGCCGCGCGAGCGACGATCTCGGCATCCGCCGTCGTCACCGACAGCGAGATCCTGACCGGCTCAGCCATCCGTACCCTCACCCTTCGTCAGCGCGGGCCGCCCAGGGCTCCGCCGTTCCTCCATCGCTTTGGCGACCCGGTCGACGTCGGACGCCTTCACCCAGAGCATCACCGAGCCACGGGGGCCTCGGACTCGCGCCGCGACGGGCAACTCTCCGGATGCCGTCCACTTCCGGATTGCCTGAGCGCTCAGGCCGTGGCGCTGCGCGGCGTCCTTGATCGTCAGCAGCGGGTCGTACCACTCCCGAACCGGCGCAACCGATTCCTCACGGTCGGGCACGGCGTCGACGTCGGGATGGACGTGGCGGTCGCGCCGCTCGACGCCCCACCGGTGCAGCGCGTCAGCGATCGACCAAGCCAGCCTCTCACCATCCACCTCGGGATGCACCACAGTGACGGCTTCAGCGAAGCGCAACGCTCGGGCAGGATCGGCCGTGATCTGATCCAGCTGGCCCACGATCGCCCGCGTGTACCTGCTCGCGAGCCGGTAGGCCGACACAGCGGTCATCCCCGAGTACCGCGCATGCCAAGGCAGCCCAGCCACGACGCTGTGTGCCCAGTCTCGGAGGTTCGCAAGGATCGTATCTGCCGCGTCGAGCAGGTCGGGCCCGACCGGGGCGGCAGCTTCAACCGGACGGGAGGAGATCTTCACCGGCGCGATCTGCATCGCCTTCGTCGGGTCCGAGAGCGACCGGATCCGGCCGAGCACGTCGGGCGCCTCGCGCAGCAGATGCCGCATCCGGCCGAAGCACTTCGAGCAGATCACAGAACCGGTGGGGGCCGGCGCCGGGGCGCAACCTCGACAGGTGGCCTCTCGGCGTGGCTTGCCGTAGTCCTCACACGCGGCGTAGTGCACGCGGCATCCCAGCACGCACGCTCCCTCGCGCACCAGGTCGGTGATCTCCATCGCGTCAGAATGCGTCACGACTGATGTCCTCCCACTGCGCCGCCTGCGCTTCCTCGAACACGACGAGCTCCTCCAGGTACTTCTCGTTGGCCAGCCACGTCTTGCGGATATCGGCCGCGGTGCCGCAGGGTCCGCACTCTTCGAAGTTCCCCTGAGGGTGATCCGGACATCCCCTGGGCGGAGCATCCAGAATCCTCGGTCGCTGCGGGGGCTTGCGGGGCCGCGGTCGCGAGTACTCCAGCGCCCAGCGAGCAGCCGATTCCCGTTCCTCTGCCTGCGCGCGCTCTCTCGCACGCTCCCTCGCTCGCTCTCGCTCGCTCTCGCGCTGCCTCTCTCTTTC
>JAPSIU010000008.1 GCA_031178565.1 Leucobacter sp.
CTGAAGTACTCGGCCTAACTCGCGACGCGGGTCGGGCGGGTCTACACCCAGGACAAGATCCACCTCACCCCTCAGGAGCACGATCTTGGGATGAGCGGCGGGGACAGGGTCACACTCGCGGAGGTCGGAGGGCGCGCTGCGGGGATGCTGATCTGCGCGGACATCCAGTTCCCCGAGCTCTCCTGGTATCTCGTCGCTAAGGGCGCTGAACTCATCCTGTGCCCCTCGCTCACGTGGAACTCGCGCGGAGAGCACCGGGTGCGCACGGGCTGCCGCGCCCGCGCGATCGAGAATCAGCTGTTCGTCGTGATGTCCCCCCTCGTGGGATCCTCCGGTCTGCCGTCCGATGCTCCCATGTACGCCGTGGGTGAAGCCGTGCTCGCCACCCCGGTCGACAAGACGTTCGGGATCAACGACGGCCTGTTGGCCATTTCGGGCTCTCGGACTGAGGAGACCGTGCTCTTCGGCGACCTGGACTTCGACCTCCTGGCGCAGTCCCGCGCCAAACCTGAGGCGCCGGGGCTCGCGCTGCAGCGCCCGGATCTGTACGCGAAGCTTCTCGCCGAATAGCCCGGTCGCATCTCCGTGTACACGCATCGAGTCAGAGTGCCCGAGGTCGATAACCAGGGCTATGTGTTCAACAGCCGCTATCTGGAGATCGCCGACGCCGCCCTCACGGAGTTTCTGCGCGAGGGCGGATACACCCTCGCAGGATTGCTGCGTGACGGTTTCGACCCTTCGGTCGTGGAGACCGGCGTCCGGTACCGCGCACCGGCGAGGCTCGACGATGTGCTGGTCGTGAATGCGCGCTGCGCGCGGGTCGGGACCAGCAGCTTCGACATGCTCTTCACGTTCCTCCGCTCCGGAGACGAAGTAGCGGAGATCCGGACCGTGTACGTGAACGTCGATGCGGCAGCCGAACGGTCGCGCCCGATCCCCGATCACCTCGCCTCCTACCTGCGCGAGCAGGCGGGGATGGATCTGCCCGGTGGATCCGGGCTCGCACCCAACGCAGGAAGTGGAAACGATGCAGCACTACACGCTTGACCTCATCCCCGGAGACGGCATCGGAAAGGAAGTCGCCCCCGCGGCGGCGAGGTGCATGGATGCCGTTGCCGAGCAGCACGGGTTCCAGCTCACCTGGCGGGTCAGGGACTGGGGATCGGATCGTTACCTCCGCGATGGACACATGATGCCGAAGAACGGGCTCGCGGAGCTCGCCACGGGCGACGGGATCTTCCTCGGAGCCGTGGGGCACCCGGACATCGAGGATCATGTGACGCTCTGGGGCCTCCTGATCCCGATCCGGCGCGCCTTCGACCAGTACCTCAACATCAGGCCCATGCGAGTGTTGCCGGGCATCGAGCCTCGGGTCACGCGGAATGCCGAGATCGACATGGTAGTCGTGCGGGAGAACGTCGAGGGCGAGTACTCCGAGGTCGGCGGACGCGCCTATAGCGGCACGCCGTATGAGATGGCCTTCCAACAGGCGCTCTTCACGAGGCGGGGCGTCTCCCGAGTGGCCGAGTACGCGGCCGAGCTCGCGGCCGGGCGGCGCGGTCTCGTCACGTCGGCCACGAAGTCGAACGGCCTGATCCATTCGATGCCGTTCTGGGACGAGGTTGTGGCGGAGGTCGTCGGGCGGTACCCCGTGCGATTGGAGAGTGTGCTCATCGACGCGCTGGCTGCACGGGCGGTACTCGCACCGAACAGCCTCGACGTCGTCGTGGCGTCGAACCTGTTCGGGGATATTCTCTCCGACCTGATCGCCGCGACGGCGGGCTCGATCGGGATCGCCCCGTCCGCGAACGTCAACCCGGACCGCTCAAAGCCGTCCATGTTCGAGCCGGTGCACGGCACGGCTCCGGATATCGTCGGGAAGAACCTCGCCAATCCGGTCGGCGCGCTCTGGGCGGGCGCGATGCTCCTGGAGCACATCGGCGAGCGGGGCGCAGCAGGGCAGCTCCAATCGGCCTATGAGGGTGTGCTTGGAGACGGGATCCGCACGAGGGACCTGGGCGGTTCGGCCTCGACCGATGAGTTCGTGTCGGAGGTGCTGCTCCGCCTCGGGTGATCTGCGGGCGGGATGAACCGTCGCCCGCCGGTGCTGGGTACGGGCGTTGCTGCCGTCGGCGCGCGGCATCCGTCTCCGCTCAGACGAGGCGCCGCTTCGGCGAGGAGTCGGACGTGAGCGCCGGATCGTCCTCGACCACACCGGCCAGCGCCTCGTCGATCGCGGCCAGCGTGCCGGCGTCGAGCACGACACCGGAGGCCTTCACCGTGTCGGCGAGCTGCTCCGGCCGGGAGGCTCCGACGAGCGCGGCCGAGACGTTCGGGTTCTGCAGCACCCAGGCGATCCCGAGCTGCGGCAGCGTGAGCCCGGCCTCGGCCGCTACGGGCCGGAGCCGCTGCACCGCGGTCAGCACGTCGTCGCGGAGGAAACGCTTGATGAACTCCGCCCCGCTCTTCTCGTCGGTGGCGCGTGATCCCGCGGGCACGGGCTGCCCCGGCAGGTACTTGCCGGTGAGCACGCCCTGCGCGAGCGGCGACCACACGATCTGCGAGATACCGAGCTCCTGGGAGGCCGGCACCACCTCGCCCTCGATGACCCGCCAGAGCGCCGAGTACTGCGGCTGGTTCGAGACGAGCTGGATCCCGAGATCCTTCGCGAGCGCGTGCCCCTCCCGCAGCTGCTCGGCCGTCCACTCCGAGACGCCGATGTAGAGCACCTTGCCCTGCCGCACGAGGTCGGCGAAGGCCTGGAACGTCTCCTCGAGCGGCGTCTCGACGTCGAAGCGGTGCGCCTGGTAGAGGTCGATGTAGTCCGTATCTAACCGACGCAGCGAGCCCTCGACCGAGTCGCGGATGTGCTTGCGGCTGAGCCCCGTGTCGTTCGCGCCCTTCGGGCCGGTGGGGAAGTACACCTTCGTGAGGATCTCGAGCGACTCTCGACGCTGCCCCTTGAGGGCCTCCCCAAGCACGGCCTCGGCCGCCGTGTTGGCGTAGGTGTCGGCGGTGTCGAACGTGGTGATACCCGCGTCGAGCGCGGCGCGCACCGTCGCGGCCGCCGTCTCGTTCTCCACCTGCGATGCGTGGGTGATCCAGTTGCCGTACGTGATCTCGGAGACCTTGAACCCGCTGTTGCCGAGGTAGCGATAGTTGACCATGCCTTCACGCTAGTCGCGGGAGGCTGGGATCGGCCAGCTCGAGAGCTCCCCGAAGTGACCGTAGGCGAAGAGTCACTCGCCGCGTGCCTCGACGTCGAACGACGCGGCGATCCTCGACATCGCAGGTGTGCGCTCAGCCCGGGCATGATGTGATGGGACGGTACCCGAACGACGAAGGAGCCAGCTCTGATGACCAGACCCGCCACCAGCACCGCCGTGACCCAGCCGACCCGGACCCGCGTCGGAGACTCGGACCTCGAGATCGCGCCGCTCGCCCTCGGCGGCAACGTCTTCGGCTGGACGGCGGACCGTGACGCCTCCTTCGACGTGCTCGACGCCTTCGTCGCCGGGGGCGGCGACTTCATCGACACGGCGGACGGCTACTCCCACTGGGTCCCGGGCAACTCGGGCGGCGAGTCGGAGACCATCATCGGCGAGTGGATGCATGCGCGCGGCAATCGCGACGACGTCGTCCTCGCGACCAAGGTCTCGACTCACCCGGAATTCCAGGGGCTCGCCCCGTCGAACGTGCGCGCCGCTGCCGAGGCGTCCCTCGCGCGGTTGCAGACCGACCGCATCGACCTCTACTACGCCCACTACGACGATCCCGAGACCCCGCTCGAGGAGACCGTCGAAGCCTTCTCGAAGCTCGTCGACGCGGGCATGATCCGCGCGATCGGCGTCTCGAACTACACCGCAGAGCGGGTCGCCGAGTGGATCGGGATCGCGCGCGCCGGCGGCTTCCACCCGCCGGTCGCGCTGCAGCCGCACTACAACCTCGTGGAGCGCGACTTCGAGACCAACGATCTCCGCGCCGTCGCGGAGCGCGAGGGGCTCGCGGTGTTCCCCTACTTCTCGCTCGCGAAGGGGTTCCTCGCGGGCAAGTACCGCGGGACGGACGACGCGGCGGCAGCCGGCGCCAGCCCTCGGGCCGGAGAGGCGTCCGCCTACCTGAACGATCGAGGGCGCGCGGTGCTCGACGCCCTCGACGAGGTCGCGACCGAGCAGCAGGCCCCGGTGGCCGCCGTCGCACTGGCCTGGCTCCGCGCGCAGCCGACCGTCGCGGCCCCGATCGCGAGCGCCCGCAACACCGAGCAGCTCCCCGCACTCCTCACG
Source organism: Leucobacter sp. (assembly GCA_031178565.1). Classification (GTDB taxonomy): domain Bacteria; phylum Actinomycetota; class Actinomycetes; order Actinomycetales; family Microbacteriaceae; genus Leucobacter. The sequence goes on from JAPSIU010000008.1 coordinate 4,284, forward strand.
TCGATGACACTCGACCTGACCTCCGAGCAGCTCGAGCGGCTGAGCCGGGCATCCGAGTAGTCCCCGACGCGCTCAGGACCGGAGCCGACCGCTCTCGGACCCCCTGCACCCGGCCGCGAAGAGGGCGCAGACGTGAGCGGCGGCCGCCGCGAGCAGGCGCTGAGTGTCGCTCTGCAGCTCCGCGAGCGACGCCGGCCCGTTCGCCAGCGAGAACGCCGCGGTGATCCCGGCCTCCCGGCACTCGGCGGCGGAGAGCGCGACGGATCCCGCGATTACGACGACGGATCCGCCCGTGCCGGCGCTCCGACCGGCGCCGGCGCCCGCCAGCACCCGAGAGAGCACTTTTCCGCCCAGCGACTGAGCGTCGAGCCGCCCCTCGCCGGTGATGACGAGGTCCGCCTCCGCAAGGGCCTCGTCCAGGCCCGACGCGAAGGCGACGAGCTCTGCTCCCGAGACGAGCTCCGCGTCCCAGAGCGCTACCGGACCGAGCGCGAGTCCGCCCGCCGCCCCGAGACCGGGACGGCTCGCCAATTCGGAGGAGTCGGTGCCGAGCGTGTTGCCGAGCACTTCGGCCAGGCGCGCGAGGCCCGAGTCGATGACGTCGAGGTCTTCGGGGGAGGCGCCCTTCTGCGGGCCGAACACGGCCGCGGCTCCGCGCGGCCCCCTGAGCGGGTTCTCGACGTCGCACACGATCCGCCAGCGCGCAGCGCGGACGGCCGGATCCACCGCCGTGAGATCGACCGCGTCCAGGCGGGCGAGGCCGCGGGCGCCCGGCGGGATCGGCGCCCCGTTCCCCTCGAGCAATTCGACTCCCAGCGCCCGCAGCATCCCCGCGCCGCCGTCGCTCGTGGCCGAACCTCCGACGCAGAGCAGGATCTCATCGGCCCCCGCGTCCAGAGCGGCGCGGACGAGGAGGCCGACCCCGAACGAATCGGCGTCGAGCGGGCGGAGGGGCAGGTCGGAGACGTGAGGGAGGCCGTTGGCCTCCGCGGCCTCGACGATCGCGGTCCGCCCGTCCGCGCTGACTCCGACCCGACCGGACCGTTCGCGGCCGAGCGCGTCCCGCGTGCCGACGGACAGGACCCTTCCGCCCCAGGCAGCGGTGAGCGCGTCGAGCGTTCCCTCACCGCCGTCTGCGAGCGGGATCCGGCGAATGCGCACCGCCTCGCCCAGGGCCTCGAACACGCCGGCCGCGATCGCCGCAGCCGCCTCGGGCGAGGAGCAGCTCCCCTTGAACGAGTCCGGCGCGATCACGACGAGTGGGTCCGGCGGGTTCATGGGGCCAGCCTACGGGCCGATGCGTGGGCGCATCGCAACGTCGAGCTCCCCACAGGGTTCAGAGAGCCTGGGTCGCTCGGAACTCAGGAAGGCCGCCCGGCTTCCTGCGCCGCCGGCAGCATTGCCCAGAGCGCGAACGCGAGCAGGACGAAACCGGGCAGAACGCCGCTGACGATCGCGATACCGGGCAGGAGCCCGAGGGCGCCGAGCACGAAGCCGGCGATCCCGCAAGCGGTGATCAGCACGGCCAGAACGTGGAAGCGGCCCAGCCGAAACAGCCACCCGAGGGAGAAGAAGTGGACGCCGACGACGAACGACACCCACGCGACCCCGAGTTCCGGCCGGAGGAACTCTGACACGAGCCGGGCGCCGACGAACAGCGCCACGGCTTCGACCGCGACGATGATCCAGTAGCCCCGTCCGAACGGCGGCCCGTTCCCGCTGCTCGGGCGAGCCCGGGAGACGCGCGCGTCGCGCATCGCAAGCAGGAGGACCGCGAGGAACGCCAGAGCGGCGAGCGCGAGCAGCACGATGCGGATCGCCATCGGCAGACCGCCCGAGTTGATGACGACGAACACGAGCCCGAAGACCGCGCCCACCGTCGATCCGAACGCTCTGCCCCGAGTCGGCCCGGCCTGCTCGGTATCAGCAATGCCCACGATCTCCCCGATCCTCTCCACGCATCCGTACTCGTCATATTTTGGCTGTAGTTAGCTCTATCGAATAGAGTAGCATCGAGAACCCAGGAGGTGCGAGGAATGATCGACGACGGCTCTCGGGCGGGACCACCGCGCCGCCCCTATCGGTCGGCGGTGCGCGTGCAGCAGGCGGCTCGCACCCGCGAGGCCATCACGGCTGCGGCACGAGCCCTGTTCGAGATGGAGGGGTTCGCGGGTACGACGATCGCGGCGATCGCGGCGCGCGCCGGGGTGTCGGTGCAGACCGTCTACGCGACGTTCGGCACGAAGGCAGGGGTCGCTCGGGCGATCGTCGAGCAGATGGAAGAGTCCGCGGAAGCCGCCGACTGGCGCGAGCGCATCGGGGTCGAGCAGGATCCCGAGCGGATCCTCGAGGCGTTCGCCCGATGGACCTGCGCGTTCTTCGCCGCGAGCCGTCCGTCGTTCGCCATCGCCCAGGAGGCCATGGCCGAGTTCTCCGAGCTCATGGTCCAGGGCAACGAACGACGCAGGCAGGGTCTCACCTCCCTCGTAGAACGTCTCGCGGCGCAGGGCTCGCTCAGATCCGGGCTGAGCGTCGAAGAGGCGGTCGACCGGGCCTGGTTGCTGACGGGGGTGGAGACGTTCATCGGTGCGACCCGGGGATGCGGCTGGCCGGAGGACGCCTACGCGTCGTGGTTGGCCGAGACCCTCGCGCAGCAGATCCTCGCACCCGCGAGCGAGACGAAGGGCACACGCGAACAGGAGACAGGCGGATAGAGCTCGCCGGCAAGCAATACGGTTTCGAGGGTTCGCCGTGGACGGCATCAGGGACCGGAAGCTCTCCGAGTTCGTGCTTTGACTGGAAGAATGGGCGGGTGACCGAGACCCCCGAAACCGCTTCCGCGCCCGAGACCCCAGCCGCCTCCGCCGGACCGGGGGCGGCCGCTCCGCACCCGGAGCGCACGACCTCGGGCGTCGGCCCGTGGCCGGGTGGCCGAGACGCCTGGCCGGCGGACGAGCGCTACGATCCTGAACTGCTCGAGCACGGGGACACCCGCAACGTCGTGGACCGCTACCGCTACTGGCGAATGGAGGCGATCGTCGCGGATCTCGACGAGCACCGCCACCCCTTTCACGTCGCCATCGAGAACTGGCAGCACGACATGAACATCGGCTCCATCGTGAGGAGCGCCAACGCCTTCGCCGCCGACACCGTGCACATCGTCGGACGCCGTCGCTGGAACAAGCGCGGCGCGATGGTCACCGACCGCTACCAGCACGTCGAGCATCGGGAGGACGTGGCAGCGCTCGCCACCTGGGCCCGCGCGGAGGGGATCCCGATCATCGCGATCGACAACGTGCCCGGCTGCGTCCCGATGGAGACCTTCGACTGGCCGGAGCGCTGCGTCATGCTGTTCGGGCAGGAGGGCCCGGGGCTGACGTCCGACGCGCTCGACGCGGCCGAGGCGGTCGTCGAGATCACCCAGTACGGCTCCACGCGCTCCATCAACGCCTCGGCCGCAGCCGCCGTGGCGATGTACAGCTGGGTGCAGCAGCGCTCAAAGCTGCGGCCGCGCTAGCGTTCCCGTTCCCGTTCCCGTTCCCGCCGAGTATCCGTGCCGGAGCGCCCGCCGCGAGCGCGCGCCCGGATCCGACGAGTGCCGCCTACACCACGTCCCGTCGCCAGCGCAGGGCCCACCCGGCCAGCACCGCCACGACCGCGTAGCCGATGAGCACGAGCAGGCCGCCCCAGATCCCGAGCGAACCCGAACCCTCCGGCAGCGACGGGTCCAACGCGGACATGCTGCTCATCACGCTCGCGCCGACGAAGGCGTCGGTGGCCGCGCCGGGGAGGAACTTCGCGAGCTGCGCGCTCCACTCCCAGAACTGGGCCCCCGCGCGCAGCGCCGGCTCGATGAACTGCGTGAACACGAGCGCCAGGACGATCGCGAAGGCCTGATTGCGCACGAGCACCCCGATCCCGAACCCGATGAGCGCCCAGATCCCGATCGCCGCGAGTTCGCGCGCCACGAGCAGCCAGGTCTCGCCCGACGCGAGCACCGGATCCCCGCCGGAGGCCGCGATGACGGCCGCGCCGGTTCCCACCGCGCCGAGGAGCCCGGCGATCCCGAGCAGGATCCCGAATCCGAGCAGCACGATCGATTTGCTCAGCAGGACGATCCCGCGCTTCGGCTCGAGCGTGAACGCCAGCCCGAGGGTGCCGTGACGCAGTTCGCCCGTCGCCATGAGGGCGCCGAAGAGGAGCGGGACCACGTAGCCGAACGTCGAGACCGACGCGTAGACCATATTCGCCGTCTCCTGCGCCGGGAGCTGCGGCGCCGCGTCACCCAGCTGGGCGAACATGGCGCCGAACATGAACGCGAACATCGCGGCCATCATGGCGGAGTATCCGCCGAGCACGATCGCGAGGATCCACCAGAGCTTCGTGGACCGCACCTTGCGGAGTTCGGAGGAGAGGCTCCGTGTCAAGCGGCTCATGAGGCGCTCCCTTCGATCAGTTCGAGGAAGCTCTGCTCGAGCTCGCTCTCCTCCACACTGAGGTGCGAGAGCGGGATCGAAGCCTCGAGGGCGACGAGGCCGATCTCGTCGGGCGTGAGTCCGGTGACGCGCATCGTCTCGCCGCGGATGCCGTGCACCTGCGCACCGGCTCCCTCGAGCGCGTGGGCCAGGGTCGGCCGATCGGCGGCGGACACGAGCACGGTGCGCTCGCCGTCGCCTCGCTGCAGGTCGGCCAGGGTGCCCGCGTAGGCGAGTTCGACCCTGCGGATCACCACGACGTCGTCGACCGTCTGCTGCACCTCGCTGAGCAGGTGCGACGAGAGCAGCACCGTCTTGCCCTCGCTCGCGAGATGCTGCAGGAAGAGCCTGATCCAGCGGATGCCCTCCGGATCGAGACCGTTGATGGGCTCGTCGAGGAGGAGCACCTCGGGGTCTCCGAGCAGGGCGCCCGCGAGTGCGAGCCGCTGGCGCATGCCGAGCGAGTAGCCGCCGCTCTTCCGGTCCGCCGCATCCGCGAGGCCGACGAGTTCGAGCTTCTCGTCGACCTCGCTCCGCGGCACTCCGACGGCGCGCTGCACGATGTCGAGGTGCGCGCGGCCGGTGTGGGCGGGGTGGAAGTTCGCGGAGAGCGACGCGCCCACGGTGAGCGCCGGGCGCTCGAGCTCGGTGTAGGGCACGCCGCCGATTGTCGCGAATCCCTCATCGGGACGCACGAGGCCGAGCACCATGCCGAGCGTCGTCGTCTTGCCCGAGCCGTTCGGCCCGAGGAATCCCGTCACTCGACCGGGCTCGGCGGTGAAGCTGAGCGACTGCACCGCCTGGACCCGTCCGAAGCGTTTCGAGAGTCCCCTGACCTCAACTCTTCCCGCCTGTTCCATACTCGCCCCTCGTCCGTGGCTCTTGGTTATGGAATAACTCTATCTGAAATAGAACTATCGATTCGCGGGGACGGGGCGCGCGGCGGGAGAATGGGCGCGCGGCGGGAGGGCGGGCGCACGGCGGGAGGGCGGGCGCGGGCAAGAATGGGGCGCACGCCAGAAGACTTGGCGCAAAGTGCGGCCTCACGCGGTTGAAGCCGCACTTTGCGACAAGTCTTTCGGGGGAGCGGGGGAGCGGGGGAGCGAGGGAGCGGGGGAGCGGGAGCGCGAGGGAGCGAGTTCTAGTGCCCGCCGCCCGTGTACGGGCCCAGCTCGGCGAGGCGCTTCATATGCTCGGGGAGCGCGAAGCGCGGATCCACCGTCGCATCCTCGCCCGCGACGAGCTGTGCGGCCCACTCGCCGAGCTGGGGTGCGAACTTGAAGCCGTGGCCCGAAAGGCCGGCGATGGTGACGACCCGCCCGCTCGCGCTGCGGTCGACCACCGGCAGGCGGTCCGGAGTGTACGCGCAGTGGTGCACGCTGTGCCGCACGGGCTCGGGGTTGACGTCCACGAAGAACTCCGCTGCCTGCTGGCCGATCTTGATGAGCTCCTCGCGCGTGTACTCCGCGGGGACCTCGTCCACGTCGCGGAACACGGGCCAGGTCGGGTTGGAGCAGGCCTTGAAGCTGTAGCCGTCGAAGCTCGGCGCCCCGAAGAAGTGCACCTTGCCGACGTCGCGCAGGAAGACGGGGAAGTTCTCGGGGGCGAAGGCCTTCGGGTGCTTCGGCATGAACCAGGTGAGGCCGAGCACCTGGAGGCGGAGCAGTTCGTCGAGCTCGGGGGAGAGGCGCGACGACCAGGATCCCGAGGCCACGACGACCATGTCGGCGAGCCAGGCTCCCTGCGTCGTGCGCACCACGACGCCGTCCCCGCGCTCCTCGATGTCGATGACGGGTGTGTTGAAGAACAGCTTCGCGCCGTTCGCCTCCGCGAGATCGAGGGCGCTCATGATGGCGACCTCGGGGCGCAGTCCGCCGCCGTGCGCGTCGAGCAGGCCGACGTCCCCGTCGTGGATCCGGTGCTGCGGGAACTCGCGACGCAGCTCGTCGTCGCTCAGCACGCGGTGCGGGATGTCGAAGTCGCGCACGGTGCTCATCGCCGTGAGGAGATCCGGGAAACCCTCGGGCGCGATGCTCAGGCAGCCGACCTCGGAGTAGATCCCGCGGCCCGACTCGTCCTCGAGCGCGCGCCACAGCTCCCGCGATCGCTGGATCATGCCGACGTAGGTGCCGCCCTCGTGCACGGCTGTGCGGAACACCCGCGACTCGCCCGCGTACGAACCCCGCGAATGCACGCGTCCGTACTGCTCGATGCCGACGACGTCGAGCCCCTCTCGCCGGCTCAGCTGCCACAGCGCCATCGAGCCGACGGCTCCGGCCCCGATGACGACGACGTTGGTTCTCTGCAGGTCCATTCGATCCTCTTCCGTTCCGTCACCCCGCGCGGTCGCAGGATCAGTGTCAGGCCAGTGCCGGCTCGTCCCAGAGCTTCAGCTTGGTGCCGATGCCGTCTCGCACGGCGTTGCGGTAGACCTTCGTCGCCCAGGCGACGTCCTCGACGGGCATGCCGCCGACCGAGAAGACGAAGATCTCGTCCTCGTTCTTCCGACCCGGCGCGAGGCCCTGGATGATCTCGCCGATGTCCTCGAACTGCTCCGGCGTCATCCGGCCGTCGTGCACCCGGTCGACGAGGTGCATGCCCCAGATGCCGACGGTCTCGTGCGCGGGAGCGGGGATCTCCTCCGCCCAGGCCTGGTAGATCTTGCGGGCGTCGGCGACGTGTCGGGATCGCAGCACGAGGCTCTCCTCGACGGCGAGGTGCGCGGAGCAGCAGATGAAGGCTCCGGGCTTCACCCACTCGTCGGCCACGTAGGGGTAGTGCTCGGAGCCGGAGGGGCTCGGCACCGCGACGCTGACGATGTCCGATCCGCGCACCGCGGCCTCCATGTCCGGGACCTGCTCGATCGACGCGATCTGCGGGAACTTCTCCCTCGCCCAGGCGATGAAGGCGTCGACGCCGGCCTGCCCGCGACCGGAGACCTTCACTGTGTCGATGCCGGGGCGCACCGCCATGAACGACTCGAGCGAGGTGCGGTTCATGGGACCGGGGCCGACGATGCCGACGATCCGCGCGTCCTCGCGCGCGAGATATCGGGCGCCGACGCCGGGGATCGCCCCGGTGCGGTAGGCGCTCAGCAGGTTCGCCGACATGATGGCGAGCGGGGCTCCGGTGTCCTTGTCGCTCAGCGTGAACATCAGGATCGAGCGCGGCAAGCCGCGCTTCTTGTTCTCGACATTCGAGCCGTACCACTTGCAGCCGGCCACCTGGTAGTCGCCGCCGAGGTAGGCCGGCATGGCCATGAATCGGCGGTCGGGCCCGTCGACCGGCATGCCGGGGAAGGTCTCCTCCGCGGGGAAGAAGACCTGCGCGCCGTGGGAGTTGTTCTCGCTTCCCGCCATCCGATAGTCGCCCTGGGCGAAGAGCGCGAGCAGTTCGGTCATGGTGTCGACGCAGTCGGCCATGTCGGTGACCCCGGCGCGGATCATGTCGGGTTCGTTGAGGTAGAGGAATTCGATCTGGGTGTCCGCCACGGTGCAGTGTCCCTTCGTTCGGGTCTCGAGCGGCTCCGCCCGAGCGAGGGATCGACGTGTTCGGATCTCTCGGTAGCGTCAGCCTAAAACTATCCGGATGGATAGTCAAGGACGATCTCGGATCGATTCGGGATCGGTCGTGAACCAGCTGATCCCGGATTGCGGTCCCGGATCGCGATCCCGGACTGCGATTCCGGACTGCGATCCCGGATCAGTCCCCCGCGGCGGCCTCGATGAGTGTGCGGACGCGTCGCAGCGCCGGGCTGACGTCCTCGGGCAGCACGAGCTGCTTGAACACGATCCCGTCGAGGGCGAACCAGATGAGCTCCGTCAGTTCCGGATCCTCCACCCCCAGGCGCTCCAGCTGACGGGCGATGGCCTCGCGGTACGCGCGGTAGTGCCGCTCCGCGAGGGGGCGCAGCTCCGGTCGTCGGCGCGACTCGAGCAGGAGCTCGTACTGGAACGACTGGACGCTGCTCTCCCGGTCCGCGAGCGACTCGATCCCGGCCGCGAACGTGGAGACGGTCAGCCCGCTCTCCAGCATGTTCGAGCCGCGCAGGCTCTCGTCGATCGCGAACTCCATGGCCTCGGCGATGAGCTGATCCTTCGTGCCGAAGTGGTGCCTGACGAGCCCGTGCGATACCCCCGCCTCGGCCGCCACGGCCCGATACGTGAGCGCGTGCAGGCCGCCGACGCCGACGACGGCGACCGTGGCGCGGAGGAGGGCGATGCGTCCGGATGCGTCCTTCATGACTCCGAGCGTATCGAGATCCGTGCCCGTCCACTGCGATGTCCGATTTCCGCGTGCGCGAGGGTGGCGGAGGCGAAACAATGGGAAGCGTGAACGCACCGGCTCCATCTCTGACGCTCGACTTCGACGCGTGCTACCGCGCGGCTTCGGGCCGCGACGCGCGGTGGGACGGACGCGTGTATCTCGGGGTCACGAGCACCGGGATCTACTGCCGCCCGTCCTGCCCGGCGCGGAAGCCGAGACCGCAGAACTGCCGTTTCTTCCCGAGCGCCGCCGCCTGCGTCGCGGCGGGCTTCCGCGCCTGCAAGCGATGCCGCCCCGACGCCGTTCCCGGAACCCGCGACTGGGATGCGCGCAGCGGCCTCGTCGCCCGGGCGGTGCGCCGGATCCGCGACGGGGCGATCGACTCGATCGGCGTCTCGGGCCTCGCGGCCGAGCTGGCGGTCAGCGAGCGGCACCTGCGGCGGATCCTCATCGATGAGATCGGCGCGAGCCCGCTGCAACTCGCCCGGACGCGCCGAGCGCATACTGCGAGGGCGCTCATCGAGGAGACGGAGCTGTCGCTGGCGGACATCGCGTTCGCGTCGGGCTTCGGCAGCGTCCGGCAGTTCGGCGACACGATGCGCGAAGAGTTCGGGATCGCCCCGTCTCTGCTGCCCCGTCGCCGGACCGCGGATGGACCGGGAGAGGATCCGAGCGGACCGGTCTCGGATGAACGCCCGAAACTCGCGCTCCGCCTCCGCACCCGAGCGCCGTTCGCAGCGTCCGCGATGCGGTCGTTCCTCGCGGCGCACGCGATCCCCGGACGCGACCTGATCGAGGGGGCCGGACCGGCCGGGGCGACCTCGCACGCCCTCGACGTGCCCGGCGGGACCGCGGTCGTGCGCATCGACTGGGCCGACGCGCCGTCGGAGCGGGACGGAGCCGGCACGGGCTTCGTCGGAATCCCCGTCACCCTGAGTCTGCCCGGTCTCGCCGACACGATGCCGGCGATCCAGGCGGTCCGCCGCCTGCTCGACCTCGACGCCGATCCGACGCAGATCGTGGCGGCGCTCGGGACGGATCCGGTGCTGGGCGACCGCATCCGGCTTCGTCCGGGCCTGCGTCTCCCGGGTGCGCGCAACGCTCGGGAGTTCGCGCTTGGAACGGTGCTCGGACAGCAGGTCTCGCTCGCGGCGGCCCGCGCCCTGCAGGGACGTCTCGCCGCGGCCTTCGAAACCGCCGGCCTCTCCGCGACCGCGGCTGCGACCGGGTTCCGCGCGGGACCGGATGCCGCTCTCATCGCGTCCCTCCCGGCCGAGGAGCTGCGCGGGCGGCTCGGACTGACGGTCGCGCGCGCCGAGACGCTCCGCGCTCTCGCCGAAGCGCTCGCCGGGGGACTGGACGTCGGCACGGGCGCCGACCGGGATCGAGCCCGATCCGAACTCCTCGGGCTCCGCGGGATCGGACCCTGGAGCGTCGAACTCATCGCGATGCGTGCGCTGGGGGATCCCGACGCCTTCCCCGCGGGCGACCTGATCCTGCGACGCGCGCTCGGAGCGCGGGGCGAACGCGAGGCGAGAGCGCTCGCCGAGACCTGGCGCCCGTACCGCGGGTACGCCACGCAGCACCTCTGGGCCGACTTCCTCGAAGCGGCCGCACGAAAGGAACCGAAATGACTGCATCACCCCTCTCCCACGCCGTGGTCGACGTCGTCGGGCACCCCTTCCACGTGATCTGGACGCCGGAGGACGGGGCGATCCGCGCCGGCGGCTTCGCGATGGCCGAGGATCCCGGCGCCGAGAGCCTGCTGCGCCGCCTGGAGCGCCTCGCTCCCGAGCTCGCGGCGAGGGGAGTGTCGTCCTCCGCGTCGTCCGGTGGCGGCGGCGACCGCGACGGCGATGACCGCGGCGGCGATGACGAGCACGGGATCGTCGAGGCGCTGCGGGCGTACGACCGGGGCGACCTCGGAGCGATCGACGGGCTCCGGGTGGCGCAGCCGGAGACGCCGTTCCGCGGAGAGGTGTGGCGCGCCCTTCGCCGGGTGCCGGCGGGAGGGGCGGTGACCTACACGGAGCTCGCGGCGCTCGCCGGCCGACCCTCTGCGGTCCGGGCCGCGGCCTCGGGATGCGCCAACAACCTCGTCGCGCTCGTCGTGCCCTGCCACCGCATCGTGCGCACGGACGGGGGACTCGGCGGCTACCTCTTCGGCGTGGACATCAAGGAGCGCCTGCTCCGGCACGAGGCGGCGATCCGCTAGAAGACGAGTCAGGCCCCCTCCCGCGAAGGGGAGAGGGCCTGGTCAGAGGGGATGACGGGAATCGAACCCGCGCTGTCAGCTTGGGAAGCTGAAGTTCTACCATTGAACTACATCCCCGGGGTGGGATCACCGGGATCCCGACGGATAAAACCCTAGCAGATCGGGCTCTGCTTCAGCGAAGCGCCCGGACGCCTCGCATTCCGCGCCGCTGGACTACTGGCAGATCGCGCCCTCGGCGAGCTTGGCGGCCTGATCCTCCGCGGTCCAGGGGAGCTCGGGGCCGGACCCCGCCTCGGCGGAGATCGCGGCGAGCTCGAACGCGAGCGCCTTCACGAAGTTGGCACCCGCCGATGAGTTGTTGAGCGACACGACGACCGAGTAGCCGGTTTCCGGATCGTGGTAGGCCGCGGTGAGCGTCCCCGTGATGGCGCCGCTGCGTCCGTACAGCGGCCCCTCCTTCTCCACGCCGAAACCCCACTGGCGGCCGGACGGATCCGGTTCCGTCGTGGGGTTGCCCTCCGCGTCGCGCTCGGGGTTCTGCGTGGGGAGCGTCTCCGTCACGACCTTGGCGTTCTCGCCGCCGAACGCGCCGCCGATGTACTGCTCGTAGAAGGTCTTCAGGTCCGACGCCGTCGTCACGGTCGCGCCCGCTCCGCTCAGCATCGACGGCGACACCTCGGGCACCTCGACGGGCTCCACGTCGCAGACCGGGGCGCCGCCGCTCGAGGGGTAGGTGAGCCCCGTCATCGTGGACCCCTGGATCGTCGTGCTCGCGAGAGAGGGGAAGTAGCTGGAGCCCATGCCGGCCTTGCCGAACACGTGCTCGGAGAGCAGCTCCTGGGCCTCGCCTCCCGTGCGCACCCGCAGCGCGCGGGAGAGCAGCGCGACGTTGGTGTCGGACTGGTGCATGTCGAGGCCCGGCCAGGGGAGCGGCGAGTCCACGAGACCCTGGGCGATCAGCTCCTGCTCGGGCCAGTAGCGCGCCGGGTTGTTCGCGAAGATGTCGAGATAGCCGCTTTTGAAGTCGGCGAGGCCGGAGCGCATGTCGCACAGCTGCCGGTAGGTGACGCCCTCGATGCCCACCTGCCGCGTCAGATCCTTCGAGACCTCCCGATCGAGGTCGAGGTCGCTCGTCGCGGAGAGCTCGAGCAGCAGCGCGCACATCACGGGCTGCGTGGCCTGGGCTCCGCGGATGAGGCTGCCGCCGTCGATCTCGTCGCTGCCGTAGGCGCGGACGTAGTCGCCGTCGTCGCTGCCCCACACGCCGACGATGGCCTGAGTGGAGCGGCTCTGCTCCATCGCCGTCGAGATGGCCTCGTCGATGCGGCCGGCGAGCGACTCCTCGACGGTGTTCACGTCGCCCGACGAGGAGAGCGGCCCGCCTCCCGTGCATGCGGTGAGGCCGAGAGCGGCCACGGCGAGAGCACCAACGGTGGCGACGCGTGTGCGACGTGCAAGCCTCGGGAACAACTAGACCGCCAATCTCCGCGGAGGACACAGAACAAGCGGAAGTCTACTGTGCATCTCTGAGAAGCGGCGACGGGCGGCGCGATCGCGACGGGTTCGGTGCCGACTGGGTTCGCGGGTGCGTTCGTGCCGGTTCGATGCGCCGCAACCGGCGCGAAGGCACCCGCGAAGCGAGCAGCGCAGGGCGGGAGGGGAGCAGCGCAGGGCGGGAGGGGAGCAGCGCAGGGCGGGAGGGGAGCAGCGCAGGGCGGGAGGGGAGCAGCGCAGGGCGGGAGGGGAGCAGCGCAGGGCGCTACGCGGTCTCGCCGAGCGCGCCCCGCATGAAGCGCACGACGTTGGGGTCCACGATCACGTCGCGCGGCTGCAGCGGTCGGCGCAGGTAGAGCCCGTCGAGCGAGCGCACCCGGCTCAGCGCCACGTAGGTCTGCCCGGCGCTGAAGGCCCTCGGTCCGAGGTCGACGATCGCCGAGTCGTAGGTGTGCCCTTGGGATTTGTGCACGGTGACCGCCCAGGCGAGGCGCAGCGGGAACTGCTCGAACTCCGCGACGACCTCCTTCTCGAGCTTCTTCGTCTCCGCGTCGTAGCGGTAGCGGTAGCGCTCCCAGGTGGTCGGTTCGACCTCGAACTCCTCGCGATCCACCTCGACCCAGACGGTGCCGTCGACGCGCGACACGGTGCCGATGGTGCCGTTGACCCAGCGCCCGTCCGAGTCGTTGCGCAGGAACATCACCTGCGCTCCGGGCTTCAGCTCGAGCACCTCGTCGGCGGGGTACGTGTTCTCGCGGAACTCGCCGTTGATCTCGGCGACGGCTCGGAGCGCGGATCCGCGGATCTCCGCGAGCCGCTCGGCGTTGATCCGGTTCACGGTGGCGTTCGTCGTCGCGAGTGTGATCACGTCGCGCGGAGCGGCGCGGGACCCGGCGGCGTTGAGCTCCGCGGCCTGGTCCTCCTCGACCACCCCGTGCCGGACGGCCCCGAGGATCTGCTTGAAGCGGTCGTCGCGCTGGCGGTGCACCTCGATGAGCTCGATCACCGACATCGGCGTCGTCGCCCACACCTTGGCGTCGAAGAACCAGAGGGACCGGTACGTGTCGGCGAAGTACGCGCGCTCGTGGGGGTCGCGGGGCGGCACGGGCGGCAGCTGGAAGGGATCGCCGAACATGATGATCTGCGCGCCGCCGAAGGGATCGTGCCGCTTGCCGCGGGCCAGGCGCAGCGAGCGGTCGATCGCGTCCATGAGGTCTGCCGAGACCATGGAGATCTCATCGATCACGAGCGTGTCGATCGACGCGAGCATCTTCTTCAGCTCGGCCGGCTGGTCGAGGTCGTGGTCCGCGATGATCCCGGTGGGGAGGCGGAGCAGGGAGTGGATCGTCTGCCCGCCGACGTTGAGAGCGGCCACGCCGGTCGGTGCGCAGACCGCGATGATCTTGCTGGTGTTCCAGGCGAGGTGGTTCAGGATCGTGGACTTGCCGGTGCCCGCGCGCCCCGTGACGAAGAGGTGCTCGCGGGTGTGCTCGATGCGCTCGTAGACGGCGAGCTGTTCGGGGCTGAGGTCAGGACGGGCCACCGGTCCAGGCTACCCTGCGGGATCGCGGAGAGGCGCGGAGGCCCACGCCTCGGCGAGGCGTGCGCGAGCCGGATCCGGTCAGCCGGCGGGACGGAGGATCTGCGTGCTGCCGCCCGCCGTCACGACGATGTGCCCGGCGGCGACGGTCACGGACGCGCCGCTGCCGCTCGGCCAGTCGAACACCTGCTCGCCGGTGTCGTCGACGACGACGAGCCGATCCTCGCTCTCGAACAGCAGCAGCTCGCCATCGGCGCTGACGCCCTGCAGCGAGATGATGCTGTCGGGAAGCTCCTCGATCTCGCCCGACGGCGTGATGTCGCGCTGCCGCTCGTCCTGCCAGAGCGCCGGGAACCCGTGGGAGTCGACGCCGACCACGGTGCCGGATGCGACGTGCTCCGCGACGGGGAAGGTGACGCCGTCCTGCGGAGGCGGGACGAACGGATACTGCGAGGCTCCGACGGTGCGGTCGACCCGCTCTCCTCGCACGTCGTAGTACGCGTACTCGGGGTCGGTCTGGTCGACGCGGAGGGTGAAGCCGTCGCTCGCCCAGCGGACGGTCTGCGGGTAGACCACCTCCTGCTCGCCGACCGTGTCGCCGGTTCGCCCGTCGACCACGGCGACGCGGTCGTTCGCGGGGTCGTCGATGCCGAGGTAGCCGTCGGCGAGCGGGGTGACCTCGCCGCGGGCGGGCTGGGCCTCCGTCCACACCGCCGTCGAGCCGTCGACGCCGACGAGCCGATCGCCGCCGACCGCGTAGACGACGAGGTCGCCCGCTCGGGTCACGGGCCTGACTCCGACGTCGTCCGCCGCGAAGGGGAGATCCTCGACCGCCGTGCCCGTGTTCGCGTCGATCAGATGCCAGCTCGCCCCGTCGACCGGGGTGAATCGCACGGCGACCCGGCCCTCGAGCAGTCCGCCATCCTCGCACGAGGCGTTGTCGATCTCCCAGACGACGAATCCGTTCGCGATGTCGCGGGCGAGCACCCTGCGGATGAATCCCGGGCCCTCCTGGCGCTCGATGACGTGCGTTCCCGTCACGCCGCAGACGGGGTTGGCCGTGGCATAGCTCCCGTCCACGCCCGAGGCGTACGCGCTGGAGAACCAGGCACCGTGATCCCCGTTCGGCGTGAGCTGCACGCGCGTCATATCGGAGGCCCCATCCGCGGAGGCGTCCGGCGTGCACCCGGAGAGCACGCCGGCGGCGATGAGCGCGACGGCGAGGGCGGCCGCAGTGCGATGCGGACGCGTCAGGCTCACGCCGCGCTTCTCCCGGGTCGACGGATCGGGATGAGCAGCAGCAGGCCGAAGAGGAGGATGAGCGCGATGCCGAGGATCCCGGAGATGGTCGCGCCGGTGATCGCCACGGCCGCGGTGAATGCCGCGGGCGCGAGGAACGACACGGCGCGGCCCGTCGTCGCGTAGAGCCCGAAGATCTCCCCCTCGCGGCCCGACGGGATGAGACGGGCGAGGTAACTGCGGCTCGCGGACTGCACCGGCCCCACGAAGACCGAGGAGATGAGCCCGAACACCCAGAACACCCACGGGCCGAGGGGCGCGAGCACGAAGACGAGGATCAGCCCGGTGACCATCGCCGCGAGGGAGGCGATCATGACGCCCTTGGCGCTGAAGCGGTCCTCGAGGAACCCGCCGACGATGGTCGCGGCGCCCGAGATCACGTTCGCCGCGATGGCGAACAGGATCACGGTGGTCTGCTCGAAGCCGAAGGACCGCGCGGCGATGACGCCCGCGAAGGTGAAGACGCCGGCGAGGCCGTCGCGGAACACCGCGCTCGCGAGCAGGAAGAACAGCGTCTGCTTCGACTCGCGCCACAGCCGGAGGAGGCTGCGGAAGAGCTCGCGGTAGCCGGAGAAGAGGCCCTTGACGGGGCTCGATGCGTCGGCCGGGATCTCGGGCACCGCGAAGAATACGGGAACCGCGAACACCGCGAACCAGGCCGCGCAGAGCACCATCGCGAGCCGGACGTTCCAGCCGTCCTCGCTCGTCACCCCGAACCAGCCGGCTTCGGGGAGGATGAAGCCGACGAGCACGAGGCTGAGCAGCACGATCCCGCCGAGGTACCCCATGCCCCAGCCGAAGCCGGAGACCCTTCCGAGGGCGCGGGGCGCGGCCAGCTGCGTGAGCATCGAGTTGTAGCTGACGCCGGCGAACTCGAACGCGACGTTGCCGACCGCGAGCAGCACGAGGCCGAGGATCAGGTACTGCTCGTCGGGCGCGACGAGCACGAGCAGCGCGGTGCAGGCGACGACGACGGCCGTGTTGATCCCGAGCCACTGCTTGCGCCGACCGCCGGCGTCGGTGAGCCGTCCGAGCACCGGGGCGAGGAGCGCGATCGCGACGCCCGCGATCGAGAGCGCGGTGCCGAGCTTGACGGAGACCTCGGCCTCCTCGCCGAAGGATCCGGAGGTGAGATAGACCGTGAACACGAAGGTCGTGACGACGGCCTGGAATGCGGCGGAACCCCAGTCCCAGAGCGACCAAGCGAAGATCGTGCGCTTCTTCGCGGTGTCGGCTCCCGCGGGGCCGAGGTCGGCGAGCGGTCCGGCGCCGGGCCGCGGAGTGTTCTCGCTCATGCGCTAAGGGTAGCGCGGCGACCGCGAGGTCGTAGGGGAGACTGAGAGCGGCGACAGAGCCGGTCTGGACGAGAGAGGACGAACGCATGGCGCGCAAGAAGCTGCGAGCGGAGTGGGTGGTCGGGTACCGGGACGGATCGCACCGCGTGCTCAGGGACGGGGTCGTGATCGTCGAGGACGATCGGGTCGCCTACGTGGGGCCCGACGTCGAGGGCGAGGTCGCGGACGAGACCGTCGACTACGGCCCGGGGTCGGTGATCACGCCGGGCCTCATCAGCACCCACGCGCACATCCAGGAGTCGCCGATCGACAAGTCGATGTCGGAGGACGCGACCTACCGGCAGTTCTACTACACGAACCTCATCGAGGTGCTCATGACCAAGGGCGCCACGATGGACCGCGAGGGGGAGCTCGCCTGCGCGCGGCTCTCCTCGGCCGAGTATCTGCGCACGGGCTGCACGACGGTCGTGCAGACCGGGACCGACTCCCTCGACGTCGTCGAGGCGATCCGGCCGAGCGGGATCCGCGCCTACCTCGGCGACGGCTTCCGCTCGGGGCGGTGGTTCACGCCCGACGGCAACCGCGTCGACTACGACTGGGACGAGCGGGCGGGGCTCGCCGGGCTCGAGCGCGCGCTCGACACGGCGGAGCGCATCCGGTCGCTCGGAGACCCGCTGTACGCGCCGATCCTGGCGCCGAGCCAGGTCGACACGTGCACCGAGGGCCTGCTGCGCGACACCGCAGCGGCGGCCGAGGACCGCGACCTGCCGCTCACCCTGCACGTGGCCCAGGGACTGTGGGAGTTCAACGAGATGGTCGCCCGCCACGGCCGGACCCCCATCGAGTGGCTCGCCGACATCGGGCTGCTCTCGCCTCGGATGCTGCTCGGGCACGCGGTGTACCTGACGGGGAACTCGTGGGTCAACTACCACGGCGACGATCTGGGGCTCATCGCGGCATCCGGGGCGACGGTGACGCACAACGCGTGGACGTTCGCGCGGGAGGGTGTCGTCACGGAGTCCTTCGCGCGCTACCTGGACGCGGGGGTGCGGATGACGCTCGGCACCGACACCGCGACGCAATCCATGATCGAGTCGCTGCGCTGGAGTGCGGTGCTCGGCAAGGTCGCGGATCGGCGCGCCGACGTGAACACGGCGGCGCAGGTGTTCGACGCGGCGACCCTCGCGGCGGCCGACTACCTGGGCAGGCCCGACCTCGGGCGGATCCAGCCGGGGGCGCAGGCCGACCTCGTCGTCTGGCGTGGAAACTCCATGTTCACGGCGCCGATGCGCGATCCGCTCCGCGTGATCGTCTACTACGCGCAGGCCGAGGACGTGCAGGACGTGTACGTCGCGGGGCGGCGGGTGGTCGAGGACTCGCGGGTGCTCGGCGTGGACGTCGAGGCGGCAGCGGCGGAGGTCCAGCGGGCCGCCGATCGTGCGTGGGCGCGCTGGCCGGAGCACGATCGTCTGGGGCGGCGGATCGAGGAGGCCCTGCCCGTGACCTATCCGCGGTGGTAGAGCCGCTGCGCGTGCGCGGGTGAGGCAAGGGGGGTGTGAGAAGCTGAGAGTTGAGTGAGTCAGGCTCAAGTTTCGCGCGCTCGACTTGACGAGCGTGCGACGCCGATTAAACTTGAGTGCATCAGGCTCAAGGTCGGTGCCCGGCATCCGGGACCGGTCTTGAGTCGAGGACTCCGGACCCGCGTCCGCGGCGCACCGGTCACACCAACTCTAAGGAGCACACATGTCACGCGCAGTCGGCATCGACCTGGGAACCACCAACTCGGTGGTCGCGGTCCTCGAGGGCGGCGAGCCCACCGTTATCGCGAACGCGGAGGGGTTCCGCACGACCCCCTCGATCGTCGCGTTCACGAAGGACGGCGAGGTGCTCGTCGGCGAGACCGCGAAGCGCCAGGCGGTGACCAACGTCGATCGCACCATCGCCTCCGTCAAGCGCCACATGGGCACCGACTGGAAGAGCGATGAGACCGACGGGAAGCGCTACACCGCTCAGGAGATCAGCGCGCGCACGCTCATGAAGCTGAAGCGCGACGCCGAGACCTATCTGGGCGACAAGGTGACCGACGCGGTCATCACCGTCCCCGCGTACTTCAACGACGCCGAGCGCCAGGCGACCAAGGAGGCCGGTGAGATCGCGGGCCTCAACGTGCTCCGCATCATCAACGAGCCCACCGCGGCCGCTCTCGCGTACGGCCTCGACAAGGGCAAGGAGGACGAGCTGATCCTCGTCTTCGACCTCGGCGGCGGCACTTTCGACGTCTCCCTCCTCGAGGTGGGCAAGGACGACGACTTCTCGACGATCCAGGTCCGCGCGACCGCGGGCGACAACCGCCTCGGCGGCGACGACTGGGACCAGCGCGTCGTCGACTGGCTGATCCAGCAGTTCAAGTCCTCCACCGGCGTGGACGTCGCGAAGGACAAGATCGCGCTGCAGCGCCTCAAGGAGGCCGCGGAGCAGGCGAAGAAGGAGCTCTCGAACTCGATGAGCACTCAGATCCAGCTGCCCTACCTCTCGCTCACCGAGAACGGGCCCGCGAACCTCGACGAGACGCTGACCCGCGCCAAGTTCGAGGACCTCACGAAGGATCTCATCGAGCGCACCCGCAAGCCCTTCCAGGACGTGATCTCGGAGGCGGGCGTCAAGGTGGCCGACATCGCGCACGTCGTGCTCGTCGGCGGCTCCACCCGCATGCCAGCCGTCACGGAGCTCGTGAAGCAGCTGACCGGCGGCAAGGAGCCCAACAAGGGCGTGAACCCCGATGAGGTCGTCGCCGTCGGAGCAGCGCTCCAGGCCGGGGTGCTGAAGGGCGAGCGCAAGGACGTGCTGCTGATCGACGTCACCCCGCTCTCCCTCGGCATCGAGACCAAGGGCGGGATCATGACGAAGCTCATCGAGCGCAACACCGCGATCCCGACCAAGCGCAGCGAGACCTTCACGACGGCCGAGGACAACCAGCCGTCCGTGGCGATCCAGGTGTTCCAGGGCGAACGCGAGTTCACCCGCGACAACAAGAACCTCGGCACCTTCGAGCTGACCGGCATCGCCCCCGCGCCGCGCGGCGTGCCTCAGATCGAGGTCACCTTCGACATCGACGCCAACGGCATCGTGCACGTGTCCGCGAAGGACAGGG
>JAPSIU010000533.1 GCA_031178565.1 Leucobacter sp.
GACGGCCGACTCCTTCGAGTCGATGACGCCGCCGCGGCAGCTCACGCTGGAGGAGTGCCTCGAGTTCGCCCGCGAGGACGAGTGCGTCGAGGTGACGCCCGAGGTCGTGCGGATCCGCAAGGTCGAGCTCGACGCGAACTCGCGCGCCCGTGCCGCCTCGCGGCTGAAGAACCAGACGAAGTAGGTTCGCGCGGTCCCGGGCAGGCCCGGTCGTCCCCGGTTCAGGGGCCGGCCGGGCCTGCCGGGTCTCACCGCCGCATGGCTATCCCGCTCACACGGCCGCCTCGACCGCGCCGAGGGACTCGGCAAGCGGGCGCCCCTCGATGGCGTCGACGAGCGCGCCGTTCCACTCGAATCGATTCTCGATGAAGGCGACGTGGCCGCTGTTCTCGAAGAAGGTGAGGGTCGAGTTCGGCAGCAGGCGGTGGGTCTCCTCGCTCCAGCGGGGATCCCAGATCGCGTCGTGCCTGCCGGCGAAGACGTGCACCGGCACCCTCACCTCGGGCAGTACGGAACGCAGGTCGTTGTCGATGAGCGCCTGGAAGCTGGTGAGGCCGATGAATGCGGGGACTCGCCACCCGATCTGCACGAACCAGTCCTTCGTGGGCGTGAGGTCGGTACGGTGGAAGTTGCCGCCGTAGAGTCCCGCGATGGTCTCCGTACGCGCGATTCTCACCGCGTCGATGAGGCCCTCGACCTGATCCGCGGGCGTGCCGTAGGGGGCGTCCTCGGCAGCCCAGAATCGCGGCCCGCTGCCGGTGATGACGACGCGCGCGAGCCTCTCGGGGTGCTCGTGCGCGTATTTGAGGGCGATGTGCCCGCCCATCGACCAGCCGACGAGGGTCACGTCAGACAGGTCGAGCTCGGTGAGCAGCCGGTGGAGGTCGCCGGAGAACATCTCGTAGCCGTAGTCGCCCCACGGCTTGTCGGAGTCGCCGTGGCCGCGAAGGTCGACGGTGATGCAGCGGAACGAGTGGGCGAGGTCGAGGACCTGCAGGTCCCAGGCGTCGGCGCTGCCGCCCCAGCCGTGGATGAAGACGATCGGCGCTCCGGAGCCGCGGTCCTCGTAGTGCATGTTGACGCCGGGCTCGACTTCGATGGCGGGCATGGTGGTTCCTCTCTTCAGGGGTGGATCGGGGTGAGCGAGGTGACGAACGCCGCGATCTCGTCGGCGACGACTCGGGGGCGTTCGAGATGGATGACGTGGCCGGCGCTCGGGAACTCCCGGTAGCGGGTCTCCGGGATCACTTCGGCGAGGACGCGGCCGTTCTCCACGGGCACGATGCGGTCGGCGGTGCCGTGGATCACGAGCGTGGGGACGGCCACTCGTCGCGCGTACTCCTCCGGGGGAAGATCCGCGGCGGCTTGCCAGACATCGGTCGTGGCTGCCGGTACCGGCACGGCTCGAGGGCCGCCGGCGCTCGTGCCGATCAGGACCAACGCTGCGACTGCGGCGGGATAGCACGCAGCGAGCGTCTGCGCGATATACCCTCCCATCGAGTGGCCGATGATCACCAGCGGGCCTCCCAGCTCGCGTAGCCGAGGCCGTGGAGCATCAG
>JAPSIU010000165.1 GCA_031178565.1 Leucobacter sp.
GCCGCCTCCGGCAGCAGCACGGCGCCCGCGAGGTAGTTCGCCTCGATGCGCTGGCGCAGGAAGTCGCCGTAGCTGCGCGGCTCCTCGTGCCCGCAGACGAGACTCGCGAGGGCGCGCAGGATCGGGGCGCGCGCGTCGCGCGAGGGGAGGCTGCTGCTCAGGTAGATGCGCCCGTTGCGGCGATCGATCACCGAGCGCGTGGAGTGCGGCATGTCGGACACGTAGTGCAGCTGGAAGCCGAGCTTCTCCGCGACGTTCGAGATGGTCTGCTGGGAGACCGGGCCTCCCGCGTAGCCCACGCTGTCGAGGAGCTTCGACGCGGTGTCCT
The DNA here is from genome assembly GCA_031178565.1 of Leucobacter sp. Classification (GTDB taxonomy): domain Bacteria; phylum Actinomycetota; class Actinomycetes; order Actinomycetales; family Microbacteriaceae; genus Leucobacter. The sequence continues at coordinate 329 of JAPSIU010000165.1, forward strand.
CCAGCTCGGGGAAGTAGTTGCCCGCGACGCGCATCTCCGCGCGCAGCTCGGTGTTGGCGCGCCGGGCCTCCTCCGGCGTCGCCGCCCGCTCGTGGTGAAGGCGCTCCACCTCCTGATGCAGCCCGAGGATCGCGCGGAGCGTCTCGTCGCTCGTGGTCTTCGACACGCGAATGGGCTGGAGGCCGAGCGATCGGAACACGGCGCCCCGCTGTGCGCGCTCCACAGCGATCTCGAGCGCCGCCCGCTCGTTCGGCGCCTCGTCCATCAGCAGTTCGTCGACCGTGACCCCGAGAGCAGCGGCGAGGGCGCGGAGCAGAGGAAGCCTCGGCTCGCGCTTGCCGTTCTCGATCGCCGAGAGCTGCGACGGCGCGCGCTCCACGGCCGCGGCGAGCTGCTCGAGGGTCAGCCCCAGGGCGACGCGGCGCTCGCGCACCCGTCGACCGAGTGTGAGCGCGTCACCGGCCTCCTCGGCGTTCGACACAGGCTCGGCGACGCGCGTCGGCTGGCGCGCGATTCCGGTTTCGAGAAGAGTCATACGACCATGCTCCCAGACGACCTTTCTTCCGGCAAGCAGAAAAAACGCGAAACTTCACCCCCAGGAATCCGGGTTCGCCCCTCCTCGAGACCCCCAAGATGGAACTACACCGCACAGCAACGCCTACGGGCCAGAGCCTCAGGAGTCATCGTGACCAACGACGCAACCGAGAACACCGCAGCACAGAACGATCCGGCGCAGCCCGGCGCAGCGGACAAGCTCGTCTGGGACTGGGAGAACGATCCCCGCTGGGAGGGCATCACCCGCGACTACAGCGCCGACGACGTCGTCAGGCTCCGCGGGCGCGTGCAGGAGGAGCACACCCTCGCCCGCCGCGGAGCGGAGAAGCTCTGGACCCAGCTCACCGACGAGGCGCCGGCCGGCGGGTACACCAACGCGCTCGGCGCCCTCACCGGCAACCAGGCCGTGCAGCAGGTGAAGGCCGGCCTCCGCGCGATCTATCTCTCGGGCTGGCAGGTCGCCGCCGACGCGAATCTCTCGGGGCACACCTACCCCGATCAGTCGCTCTACCCGGCGAACTCCGTTCCCCAGGTGGTGCGCCGCATCAACAACGCCCTGCTGCGCGCCGACCAGATCGAGCACGCGGAGGGGATCCGGACCGTCGAGGACTGGCTCGTGCCGATCGTCGCCGACGCCGAGGCCGGATTCGGCGGTCCGCTCAACGCCTACGAGCTCATGAAGTCCATGATCGCCGCGGGCGCCGCGGGCGTGCACTGGGAGGACCAGCTCGCGAGCGAGAAGAAGTGCGGACACCTCGGCGGCAAGGTGCTGATCCCGACGCAGCAGCACGTGCGCACCCTGAACGCCGCCCGCCTGGCCGCCGACGTCGCCGGTGTGCCGAGTGTCATCATCGCCCGCACCGACGCGGAGGCCGCAACCCTCATCACCTCGGACGTCGACGAGCGGGACCGCGAGTTCGTCACCGGTGAGCGCACCGCCGAGGGCTTCTACAAGGTCACGAACGGCCTCGCGCCCTGCATCGCCCGCGCCAAGGCCTACGCGCCGTACTCCGACCTCATCTGGATGGAGACCGGCACCCCCGACCTCGAGCTCGCGCGGAAGTTCGCCGAGAGCGTGAAGGCCGAGTTCCCCGATCAGATGCTCGCCTACAACTGCTCGCCGTCCTTCAACTGGAAGAAGCACCTCGACGACGCGACGATCGCCAAGTTCCAGCGCGAGCTGGGAGCCATGGGCTTCTCCTTCCAGTTCATCACCCTCGCAGGGTTCCACGCGCTCAACTCCTCGATGTTCGACCTCGCCCACGGCTACGCCCGCGACGGCATGTCCGCCTACGTCGAGCTGCAGGAGCGCGAGTTCGCCGACGAGGCCCGCGGCTACACCGCCACCAAGCACCAGCGCGAGGTCGGCACCGGCTACTTCGACGCGATCTCGAGCGCGCTGAACCCCGAGGCCTCCACCCTGGCACTCGTCGGCTCGACCGAAGAAGGCCAGTTCCACTAGGAACCGCCGGCACCGCATCCCTCTCACGAAAAGGATCAGATCATGACCACCGCCCAGGCCGCTCCCCCGGCCGCCCGCACCACGTCCACGACCGGCCCCCGCATCGAGGTGCTCGGCCCGCGCATCGAGCGCGCCGACGAGATCCTCACCCCCGAGGCGCTGCAGTTCCTCACCGAGCTCCACCACCGCTTCGCGAGCGCCCGCCACGAACGGCTCGCCGAGCGGCAGCGACGCCGCTACGAGATCGGCAACGGCCGGGATCCGAAGTTCCGCGACGACACCCGCGGCATCCGCGAGGACGACAGCTGGAGCGTCGCCGGCGCCGGTCCCGGGCTCGAGGACCGGCGGGTGGAGATCACCGGCCCGACCGACCCCAAGATGACGATCAACGCCATGAACTCCGGTGCCCGCGTCTGGCTGGCCGACCAGGAGGACGCGACGAGCCCGACCTGGGCCAACGTCGTCGGCGGGCAGGTGTCGCTCCACGACGCGATCCGCGAGCGGCTCGAGTACACGAGCCCGGAGGGCAAGGAGTACCGCGTCACCGCCGAGCGCACCCCGACCATCGTGATGCGTCCGCGCGGATGGCACCTGGTCGAGAAGCACCTCCGCTACATCGACGCCCACGGCCAGGCGGGCGCCGCTTCCGGAAGCCTCGTCGACTTCGGCCTCTACGCCTTCCACAACGCGCGCGAGCTCGTCTCGCGCGGGCGGGGCCCGTACTTCTACATCGCCAAGCTCGAGTCGAGCGAGGAGGCGAAGCTCTGGGACGACATCTTCACGTTCACCGAGCGGGCCCTCGGGCTCGATCACGGCACGATCCGCGCGACCGTGCTCATCGAGACGCTGCCGGCGGCCTTCGAGATGGAGGAGATCCTCTACGTGATGCGGGATCACATCGCGGGCCTCAACGCGGGGCGGTGGGACTACATCTTCTCGATCATCAAGAACTACCGCGGCCGCGGCGCCCGGTTCGTGCTCCCGGATCGCAGCGAGGTCACCATGACCGTGCCCTTCATGCGGGCGTACACCGAACTGCTCGTCAAGACGTGCCACAAGCGCGGGGCGCACGCGATCGGCGGCATGAGCGCCTTCATCCCCAACCGCCGCGATCCCGAGGTGACCGCGCGCGCCGAGGAGAAGGTGCGCGCCGACAAGCACAGGGAGGCCGGCGACGGCTTCGACGGCACGTGGGTGGCCCACCCCGATCTGATCGCCGTGGCGCAGGCGGAGTTCGACGCCGTGCTCGGCGACCGCCCGAACCAGGTGGATCGGCAGCGGGACGACGTGCAGGTGACGGCGGCTCAACTGCTCGACGTGCGGATCGGCCGCGACATCACCGACGCGGGCGTTCGGGAGAACGTGTCGATCGGCCTCCGGTACATCGAGGCGTGGCTGCGCGGCCTCGGGGCCGTCGCCATCGACAACCTCATGGAGGACGCCGCGACCGCGGAGATCAGCCGCTCGCAGATCTGGCAGTGGATCCACCAGGACCAGACGACCGCCGAGGGGACGCGCATCACCCGCGAGTGGGTGGGAGAGGTCCTCCAGGAGACGCTCGGCTCCTTCGAGCGCTTCGAGGGCGATCGCTACGACGACGCCGCGGAGCTCTTCGCCGATGTCGCCCTGGGGGACGACTTCCCTACGTTCCTCACGGTTCCGGCCTACAGCCGCTACCTCGTGGACGCCTGACCCGATCGCGATCGTCGAGCGGCCCTGGACCGACGGTTCAGGGCCGCTCGTCCGTGCTCGGCCGCTCGTCCGTGCTCGCCCGCTCGATCGCCGGGCCGAGCTCGTCGAGCACCAGGGTGCCGGTGTCGAGCTGCCCCGTGCGGTACGCGGCGCGGCCGACCATGTGCGCTGCGACCGGCGCGGTCAGGGACTGGAACACGAACACGGGCACGAGCGCGAGCAGCGTGGCGAAGGATCTCTGGTCCAGCGCGATCGCCGCGATGACGAGCAGCAGACCGAAGATCTGCGGCTTCGTCGCCGCGTGCAGGCGGCTCAGCGCGTCCGGGAAGCGGAGCAGACCGACCCCCGCCGCGACGGAGAGCACGGCCGCGAGCAGGAGGAAGACCACCGCTGTCGCATCCATGATCTGGTCAAACATGTCCCGTCCCCCTTCGCGGCTCGGCGATGTTCGGATGCTCCGCGCGGCGCTTCACGAAGCGCGCCACGACGATCGTCGCGAGGGTCGCCGTCGCGCCGATGACCGTCATCAGCGGGATGGTGTCGGTGTGATCGCGGACGACCATGTCGGCTCCGACCGCGAGCATGAGGGTCGTCAGCAGCACGTCGGAGGCCACCATGCGGTCGAGAATCGTCGGACCGCGGACGATCCGCACGATCGACGCGAGAGCCGTGGCGGTGAGTCCGACCCCCGCTGCGATGGTGATCGCCGTCATCACCGCGCTCATCGCATCCTCCTCACATCGTCCCGGGATCCGACTGCACGCACGAGCAGGCGCTCGATCCGATGGACCTCGCGCCGCATCCTCCGGACCTCCTTCTCCGTCGGGGAGTTCAGCACGTGCAGGTACAGCACGGACTCGTAGCGGTCGACCTCCGCCACCAGCGAGCCCGGGATGAGCGAGTTCGTGAGGCCGACCATCGTCAGGATGAAGTCCGAACGCGTGCGCAGCCGAACCGCGATGATGGAGGTCTTCGGCGGCGCACCCGGCCTGACCGCGAGCCAGGCGACCTGCCAGGAGGCGAGGGCGAGATGCCACAGGAAGTATCCGAGGTACAGGAGCGCGTACCAGAGGTTGAAGCGTCCGGCGAGCTCCACCGGCGGCAGGTAGAACAGCCGCATCACGAAGATCGCGATGACGATCCCGCTCACGATCGACAGCAGCGACAGCTCGTGCCAGAGCATCGTCCACAGCAGCACGAGCCCGATCAGCAGCGGGAGCTCGTGCAGGCGAACGCCCCACTCGATGCGTCGGGCCCCGCTCCGCGTGCCGGTGGACCCGCTCACGGCGTCCCCCCTTCCAGACGCGTGGTGCCGCTTCCCCCGCCCAGACGTTCCCGGGAGTCGCCGAGCACGAGCGACACGAGCGCCTCCGGCTCCGCGAGGTCCTCGCCCGCGCGGGCCGCGTAGCCGTAGAGCGGCCCGGCGAACACCGTGAGCGCCAGGCTCACCACCACCATGCCCGCGGTCGCGCTCACCATGAGGCGGGGGATCTCCTTCTGCTCTTGGCGGGGTCGGGCGTTCGGAGCGTCGTGCAATCGCTCGAACAGCGCCTCCTCCCGCTCGCGGAGCACGAGCGCCTCGCCGATCGGCGCCCTCGCCGCCTTCGTCTCGGCCTCTGTCCGCTGCTTCGTCCGCCAGAAGGCCAGCACCCAGGCGCGGGCGAGCGCGTAGAGGGTGAGCAGCGAGACGAGCGCGCCGATCCCGATCAGCCAGTACGCGGCCGTGCTCTCGAGGCCCGCCGCGACCGTGAACAGCCCGACCTTGCCGATGAAACCCGAGAACGGCGGGATCCCGCCGAGGTTCAGCATCGGGATGAAGAAGAGCACGGCGATCACCGGCGCGCTCCGCATCATGCCGCCGAGCCCCGACAGCGAGGTGGTTCCGCCCTGCCGCTCCAGGAGGCCGACCGCGAGGAACAGCGTCGTCTGCACGATGATGTGGTGCGTGATGTAGTAGATGGTCGCCGTGAATCCCGCGGCGTTCGCCATGCCGATGCCGAAGATCATGTACCCGATGTGGCTGATGAGGGTGAACGAGAGCAGGCGCTTGATGTCGAGCTGGGACACGGCGCCGAGGATGCCGACGAGGAGCGTGAGGCCCGCGATGACCAGCAGCAGCAGGTCGACGCTCGAGTTCGGGAACAGCTGGGTCTGACTGCGGATGATCGCGTAGACGCCCACCTTCGTGAGCAGGCCGGCGAAGACCGCGGTGACGGGTGCCGGCGCCGTCGGATAGGAGTCCGGCAGCCAGAACGAGAGCGGGAAGACGGCGGCCTTGATCCCGAACGCGATGAGCAGCGCCAGGTTCAGCAGCAGCTGCACCTCGCTCGGCAGCTCCGCGATCCGCACCGTCAGCTGCGCCATGTTCACGGTTCCCGTCGCCCCGTAGATCAGAGCGATCGCCGCGAGGAACAGCACCGATGAGACGAGCGAGACGACCACGTAC